>NZ_NKFC02000008.1:0-262424 GCF_002223215.2 Burkholderia sp. AU18528
ATCGACAGGTTGTGCAGGATCCGCTCGACCACCTTCTTCTCCCACTCGCCGTCGAAGCGGATCTGCTCGTCGAGCCAGCGCTCGAGCCATTCCGGATCCGGCAGGCGCGATTGCACGGTGTCGCGCGGGAACAGCGCCTGGTTCACGTGCAGGTTGGTCGGGTGCAGCGGCTTCTCGGTGCGGCGCGCCGACGCCATCAGCACGCCGATCTTCGCGAAGGCCGCACGTGCGACGTCGCCGCTGTTGTTCAGCGCCTTCTTCATGTAGCGCAGATACGCGCCGCCATGACGCGCCTCGTCGCGCGAAATCGTTTCGTAGATCTGCTTGATGACGGGCTCGGTGTGCCAGTCGGCCGCGCAGCGGTACCAGTGGTTCAAACGGATCTCGCCGCAGAAGTGCAGCATCAGCGTCTCGAGCGGCGGCGCAGGATCGAACTGGAAACGCACCGCGTGCAGTTCCTCCTCCATCGGCACCAGCTCCGGCTTGAAGCGGCGCAGGTATTCCATCAGCACGAGCGAATGCTTCTGCTCCTCGAAGAACCACACGCTCATGAACGCGGAAAAGTCGCTGTCGTGCTGGTTGTCGCGCAGGAACATTTCCGTCGCGGGCAGCGCCGACCATTCGGTGATCGCGTTCATCTTGATCGTCTTCGCCTGCTCGTCGGTGAGCAGCGAAGCGTCGAACCTGTCCCACGGAATGTCCTTCTCCATGTCCCAGCGGACAGCTTCGAGCGACCTGAAAAGTTCCGGATAGAGCATCGTCGTCACCGTCGTCGCCATGCAATCCGCACCGGCGCTCATGCCGACTGCGTCGACGCCGGCGCGGCGGCTTCCGCATCGGGCTCGCGATCGTCCCGATCGTCGTCCACCGAACGCGGCGCGAGCCGGCCGCGCAGCAACGCATGGTAGAACTGCCGATACGAGCGGTGGTAATAGCGGATGCGCGGCGCGATCGCGCCATGCAGGTCGTGCAACCGCTCGATCGGCAGGTTCGGCATCATGTGATGCTCGACGTGATAGTTGTTGCCGTTCGTGAACCACGTCATGAACGCGTTGCTCTCGATCGTCCGCGTGTTGCGGAACGGGTCGGTGCTCGTCAGGTCGCAGCGGTAGTGCTCGGGCATCTCGACCAGCGCGTGCACGGGCGCCGCGACGAACACGAGCGGGACGACCCACACCCAGACGACGAACCACGTGTGCAGCACGAACGACAGCGCCGCGAGCAGCGCGATCGCGGCCGCCATCAGCAGGTAGTCGCGGCGGATCGAGCGCGACACGAGCGCATTGTCGCCGAAGCGCGCACCCGGCACGACGAGCTTCACGACGTTCCTCGCGAACTGGATATAGTGCGCGGCCATCGACAGCCGCCACATCCACAGCCCGACATTGACGACGGGGCTCGCGCCGTACTGGTCGCCGTAGTCGAAGAACTCCTTGTTCTCCGGCGTGCCGAGCAGCCGGTGGTGGCGCAGGTGGCTGTCCTGGTATGCGTGGAACGACACGAGCATCGGCATGCCGAGCAGCACGCCGAACACCATGTTCAGGCGCTTGCTGCGGAATCCCTGGTAATGCAGCGCCTGGTGCTGCAGCTCGACGCCGTGCGCATACATCGCACCGATCAGCAGGATGCCGACCGCCTTCAGGATCACGAGCGCCGACAGCGCGAACATCATCCCGTGCGCGACGAGCGCAACGTATACAACCAGCTTCAGCGAGAAGACCACGCCGCTCGGGCGGCTCTTCATGTCTGTAACCGGTTTCGGCCGGGCGACAAGCGATGAGGTGACGGACAAGACGCTCTCCTTGGGCCGGGTTGCCCGGCACGATGACGCGGCGACGCTGGCGCGCTGCCGGGTTGCCATTCTTCTGTGAGTCGATGTTTCGGACAAACGAATTTTCCGAACGCATTGCATGACGCCCGCGCATGAGCGCACCACATCGTGAACTAGACGACCGGTCGAATGAGACCGACCAGTCACCTCGTGGATGCGTACCGCTCATGCATAGCCTGCATAGATTCCGTTTGTCGCCGCCGATCGATCCGGCAAGAATCCTCCTCACTCGACGAACGGCGCCGCCGGCACCGTGGCGCGAGCGGCCGTGTTCCTCAAGGGGAGAACCCTCGTGACGAAGTACGCATCCACCATTCATCGCCTGATCGAATCGCTCGAGGACGTCGCGGGCGCCATGCATCGCATGACGTTCGTCGATGATGCGGGCCGCGAAGCGGGCATCACGTACCGGCACTTCGCGCAAGAGGTGTTTCGCCAGGCCGGCGCGCTGCACGAGCTCGGCGTGCGCGAGAACGATCTGGTGATGCTCGCGCTGCCCGCGTCGGTCGAGCATGCGGCCGCGATGATGGCCTGCGTGATGACGGGCGCACTGCCCTGCACCGTGCCGGTTCCCGTGCGGCGGCCGACGGCCGCGCGGCAGGTGGCGGACGTCGCGTGCGAGCTGTACCGGCCGCGCCTCGTCATCGCCGCGGATGCACAGGCCGCGGCGTGGCGAGACGACGCGTTTCCGGCGGCCGCCACGCGCGTCGTCGATCTCGCGACGCTGTCGAGCGCCGCGAATGCCGGCGCGCGCGCGCCAATCAGCGCGAAGAGCGGCCACGATCCGCATCATGTCCAGCTCACGTCGGGTTCGACGTCGCATCCGAAAGCCGCGGTGCTGAGCCACGAGAACGTGATCGCGAACGTGGTCGGCATCGGCGGGTCGGTGCGCTTCGATATCGCGGCCGGCGACGGCACCGCGTCGTGGCTGCCGCTCTATCACGACATGGGGCTGCTCACGCTGCTGTCCAACCTGCATTACCGTGCGCCGCTGCTGATGATGCAGCCGAACAGCTTCATCCGGAATCCGCTCGGCTGGCTGAAGCGCATCGCATCGGCACGCGCGACGACGACGTCCGTGCCGACCTTCGCGCTGCGCTACTGCGTGCGCCGCTTCAACGCCGCCGCGATGGACGGCGTCGATCTGTCCGCGTGCCGCAACATCTTCATCGGCGGCGAACGCGTGGACGACGCGACGCTGCGCGATTTCGCCGCGACGTTCGCGCCGTACGGGCTGGCGGCGTCGGCGCTGCAGCCGTGCTACGGGATGGCCGAATCGACGCTCGCGGTATCGATGCATCGTGCATGGCACGAAGGCGCGGTCGAGGGCGCACCGTACGTGATCGCCGACACGCTCGACCGGCGCGCGCTGATCGAGCGCCGCGACGCGCAGCCGGCCGCCGCGAACGACGGGCGCGAGACGGAGACCGAAACGGTGCTCGCGATGGGCACGCCGATCGACGGGATGGCGTTCTGCATCCTCGACGACGGCGACCATGCGCTGGGCAACCGCGCGGTCGGCGAAGTCGCGATCCGCGGCACGTCGGTGATGCTCGGCTACCTGGCCCCCGACGACGGCACGATCGCCGCGCCGCTGACGGCCGACGGCTGGTTCCGCACCGGCGACATCGGCTACGTCGCGGACGGCCAGCTGCATATCCTCGGCCGCAAGAAGGAAGTCATCATCATTCGCGGCAGCAACTATTTCCCGCACGAGATCGAGGAAGCGCTCGCGTCGCACAGCGCGCTGCGCAAGAGCACGTGCATCGCGTTCGGCCTGCCCGACCCCGAAACCGGCACCGAGCGGCTGGTCGTCGCGATCGAGGCACGGCCCGTCGACGCGACGCCGCAAACGCGCACCGAGTGCCAGCAGTTGCTCGCGTCGCGCATCGGCTTCGCCGCGCAGGATCTGTGCTTCGTCGAACCCGGCTCGCTGCCGCGCACGACGAGCGGCAAGCTGCAGCGCCTGAAATGCCGCGATCTCTATGCGAACGGCGCGTTGCCCGTGATCGCCGCATCGGCCGCCGTCGCCGAAGCCGGCCAGGGAGCGTTCGCATGACGCCCGCGTCGCTTTCGCCGGTGCTCGAACTACGCGACGTCACGCGCGTGTACGAAGGTGCGGGCCGTGTCGTCGCGGTGCGCGGCGCAACGATCTCGATCGCTCCGCGCGACGTCGTCGCGCTCGTCGGCCCGTCGGGCAGCGGCAAGAGCACGCTGCTGAACCTCGCAGGCTTTCTCGACGTGCCGAGCAGCGGCGAACGCTGGCTCGAAGGCCGCCGGATCGACGACGCGCCGGACACGCTTGAACGGATTCGCCGCGAACGCATCGGCTTCGTGTTCCAGCAATTCAACCTGATTCCGGTGATGTCGGCGCTCGAGAACGTCGAGCTCGGCTGCTTCGCGTGGGGCACGCCGCGCACGCGGCGCGAACGCGCGCGCGCGATGCTCGACGCGGTGGGGCTCGCCGCGCGCGAACGGCATCGCCCCGGCGAGCTGTCCGGCGGCGAGCAGCAGCGCGTCGCGCTGGCCCGCGCGCTCGCCAAGGAGCCGGCGATCGTGATCGCGGACGAGCCGACCGCGAGCCTCGACAGCGCCAACGCGCGGGCGGTCGCCGAGTTGATCCTCGACACCAACCGCACGCTGGGCACCGCCTTTCTGATTGCGTCGCACGACGATCGTCTGTGTGCGCACCTGCCGCGCCGCATCGAGATGCGCGACGGCGTACCGGGAGTGAATCGTGAACTGGTCGACGTTTGCGTGGCGTAACCTCTGGCGCAACAAGCGCCGCACCGTGCTGACGATGGCGATGATCGGCGTCGCCGCGTTCGCGTCGAGCCTCGCGCTCGGCTACGTGATCGCGACCTTCGACGCGGTGCGCGAAGGGTCGATCGACAGCGGCGTCGGCCATGTGCAGGTGCTGCACCACGGCTATCTCGACCTGATCGGCGAGCGGCCGCTGCAGTACGGGCTGACCGCCGACGAGCAGGCGGCCGCCACGCAGGCGATTGCAAAGCTGCGCGGCGTCGCGACGACCGCGCGCGGCATCGACTTCGACGGCCTCGTGTCGAACGGCGACCTCAGCTACGGCTTCGTCGGCGAAGGGATCGAGCCGAACCGCGAGCCGCCCGGCTTCTTCGACTATCACACGGTGCTGTCGGGCCGCTACCTGTCGCCGACGAATGCCGGCACCGAAGTCGTCGTCGGCGCGGAACTCGCGCGCAAGCTCGGCGTGCGCGTCGGCTCGGTCGTGCAGTTGATGGCGTCGACCGCGCACGGCGGCATCAACGCGACCGACGCGCAGATCGTCGGCGTGATGAGCACCGGCAACAAGGACGTCGACGAACGGATCGTCGACGTGACGTTCACGGCCGCGCAGGCGCTGCTGCGCACCGACCGCGCGTCGCGCATCGCGGTGTTCCTCGACGACACCGCCGGCACGCCGGCCGCCGCCGCGACGCTGCGCGCCGCGCTGCCGACGCTCGACGTGAAGACCTGGGACCAGCTCGTGTCGCTCTATCACCAGGTCGTCGCGCTGTACAAGAACCAGTTCTCGGTGTTCGGCGCGATCCTGTGCGTGACGATCCTGCTGTCGATGAGCAACTGGATCTTGATGAGCATCGTCGAACGCCGCCGCGAGATCTCGACGCTGCGCGCGCTCGGCGTGCCGGCCGCGACGGTGCGCGGCGTGCTGATCCAGGAAACCGCGCTGCTCGGCCTGCTCGGCGCGGCCGCCGGCATCGCGCTCGCGCTGCTGACGATGGTCGCGCTCAATCACGCGCAGATCCACCTGCCCGCGCCGCCCGGCCGCGTGAAGCCGATCCTGCTCGAATTCACGGTGTCGCCCGCCGCCGTGGCCGCCGTCGAAGCCGCGTTCGTCGTGCTCGGCGTGGCCGCGGCGCTGCTCGCGACGCTCGGTCTCGCGAAACGCAACATCCTCGAAGGACTCGCCCCATGAATCGCATTCGCCTGACGTTCGCCGCGCTCGTCGCGTGCGCGCCGCTCGCCACGCAGGCGGCCGACACGCCGACGGCCCAGACCATGCTCGCCCGTGCCGACGCGTACCGCAGCACGGCCGCCGATACGCAGACCAACATCGAGATCACCAACGAGGTCGGCGGACAGTCCGGCGACGCGACGCGCTATCTCGTCTACACGCGCGGCAACGGCGACACGCTCGCGCTGACGCGCAGCGGCGAGAACGACGGCCAGAAGTACCTCGCGACGACGCGCGGGCACTGGTTCTACGTGCCGAACACGCGCAGCGCGGTGCGCATCAACGGGATGCAGCGGCTGCAGGGCGAAGTCGTGATCAGCGACATCACGCGCACGCACTGGGCGGACAGCTATCGCGCGACGGCCGCCCCCGGCACGACCACGATCGCCGGCAAGCCGGCCACCGAGCTCGACCTGAGCGCGACCGATCCCGACAACGTCTATCCGACGATCAAGCTGTGGGTCACGCCCGACACCGACGTGCCGGTGCGCGCGCAGTTCTTCCTGGCAAGCGGCCTGCTGTTTCGCAGCGCCGATTTCTCGGCGCCGGTCGACGCGAACGGCCGCAAGGTGATCCGCAAGATCACCTATCGCAACGAGGTCGAGAAGCAGCGCGCGAGCGTCGTCGACATCCTCGACGGTCAGCCGCGCAAGATCCCGTCGGGCTGGTTCAACCCCGACACGCTCGCCGATGGCCAGTGAGTACGACGCCGATGCCGATGCTCATCGTGACCGCCTCCGCTCATCACCCGATCGCGCCCGCCGCGGCTGGCCCGGTGTCGCGCTCGCGATCCCGCTCGCGCTCGGCTGCACGCTCGCGCATGGAGAATCGCTGATGGACCAGCTCGGCACGCTCAACGGCATCGGCTACGCGCGCTCCGTCGACAGCATGGACGGCCGCGCATTGCTCGGCCGCCTGATCGGCGACTCGCCGCGCAACCAGCAGGAAGCCGGGCTGCTCGCGCGCATCGATGGCGAGAACCTGTTCGTGAACGCGCGCGTGGTCGCCAGCAATCACTCGCTCGGCGCGCAGGCGAGCCGCTTCAACGAAGCCGGCGTGCGCTACGCGTTCGACAACGGCATCACGCTCACGGCCGGCAAGCGGATCGACGCGCTCGACACGTCGCAGGCGTTCTTCCCGCTCGGCTTCTTCCAGAAACGGGCCGCGACGGCCGACATCTACGATCGCTACGGCGACGTCGAAGGCACGCCGCTCGTCGAAGCGAAATGGGCGGGCGAGCAAACCACGCTGCAGTTCATCGCCGGCGAGAACCGCACGCTGCGCAACGACGTCGACAACCGCGACGTCGAAGGCGCGACGCAGCTCCTACGCGGCGCCTACAACTGGTCGGGCGGCTCGGCCGCGCTGCTCGCGGGCCATCACGCGGGCCGTGGCGGCGCGGGCGCGACGCTGTCGTTCGACGTCGCGCGCTCGAACACCGTCTATGCGAGCGCGTGGCTCGAACGCGGCACGACGCGGCCGCTGCCGGCCTTCATCGCGAACGGTACGCCGCTCGATTCGGCGGCCGCGTACGACGCCGTCGATCGCCGCAACGATCGCCAGTACATGTGGCGCAGCGCGCTCGGCATGCAGAGCGCGCTGCCCGGCAACCTGTCGCTGATCGTCGAGTGGTCGCACGACGAAGCGCGTTACGACGCAAGCCAGTGGCGCCGGATGGTCGGCGCGGCGCAGGCGAACAACGCGCTGCTGCCCGTCGCGCCCGGCGCCGCGCTGGCCGGCCTCGGCGGCACGGCCAACTTCGTGAGCGTCGACGGCAACCTGCGCGACTACCTGTTCGCGCGGCTCGGCAAGAAGATCGGCCGCGTCGAGTATTCGCTGCGCGGCGTCTATTCGCCGCAGGACAAGGGCCTGCTGGCGATCGCGCAGGTCGTCGCCGACGTGAACAAACGCGTGAGTGTCGATGTCGCCGTGTCGCACGCGTTTTCCGACAGCAGTTCCGAGTACCGGATGGTCGGTCTCGGCACCCGCATCGACGCCGCCGTGCGCGTGCGTTTCTGACTGGAACCCTGCCATGTCCACGCTTTCCGCCCCCACCCCGATCGCACCGCCGCTGCGCCTGCGCGTGGCCGACCAGGCCGCGTATCCGGTGCTGCGCCACCTCGACGCGATCGGCACGCCGCCGCACGCGGCGGCCCGGCTCGTCGAAGCCGCCGCCGTGCGGCTGCTCGACAGCGAGATGGTGATCGCGCTGCGCACCGCCGTACCGGACGTACTGCCGGATGCGTCCGCGTCGACACCGCTGCGGCACGACGAGGCGCCGCTCACCGAAGCGCTGCTCGAACAGATCGGCCGCGAAGGATTTCATCACCTGTTCAAGCCGTTCATGCGCGCGTTCATCCGCATCATGTTCGGGCTGTTCTTCTCCGACGACCAGAATCGCCGCGCATGCGAATGCATCGACGCCGGCCACCACTTCGCGTTCCTGATGAGCGATGGCGGCGGCCCGACCCTGGCTGCCTGGCGCACGGTCGTGCGCAGCGACGACAACGGGCTCGCGCTGACCGTCGACAAGGTATGGGGCATCGAGGCGCATCGCGACTGCATGGCCGTCGTCGCGGCACGCGTGCCGGGCGTGATGTTCCCGGCCGCCTATCTCGTGTGGCCCGACGAGTATCGAAAACTGAAACGCACGACCTGCGGCGCGCCGTTCCTCGCGGGCAACCTGCAGCTTGCGAACGTTGGCGGCCAGGTGCGCGTCGCCGCCGAGGATCGCCTGCGCATCGGCGGCCCGACCGTGTTCAACAAATACCTGACCGTCGTGCGGCCGTACTTCGTTCGCGCGCTGATGGCGCACGTCGGCTGGCTCGAACGGACGGGCCGCATCGAGCTCGACGCCGACGCGCGCGCCGTGCACCGCTTCATCGCGGACGCCGCGCGCGCCCAGACCGACGACGCGCATTACAGCTTCGGCAAGGTGCAGCGCGTGCTCGCGATCAAGCTGCTGTCGAACGAGTTCCTGTCCGCGCTCGTGCGCGACGGCAAGGTGCAGCTGTTCGACGACCAGCGCGACCTGCTGGCGTTTTCGAAGATGGAAGGCAGTTCGTACCGTTGTTATCACGAGCTTCGCAAGAGCCTGCGCTGCGAAGCCGGCAGTTGACCCACGCGACAGGCCGATCGATCCCGATCAAACCCACTCAACTCCAGGAGCTCCTCTCATGACGACCCAGAACGTTCCGGCCGACGCGCTCGACATCCTGTCCCGCGAAGTCGCGAAGATCCTCAACGTCGAAACCGTCGACACGGACGCCGGCATCGGCGAACTCGGCATCGATTCGCTGAACATCGTCGAGCTGATCGTGTTCTGCGAACAGCTTTACGGTTCGATCGATCCGGAAGCGCTGAACATCACGCAGTACACGACGCTGCAGCAGCTCGACGCGCAATTGCGCAGCCAGCAGCACGCGGCCTGACACGGCGATGCTCGCGCCCCTCGCCCCCATGGCGGCCGCCGCCGTCCAGCCGGCCCCGGCCACTGCGCTGACCGTGCAGGCGCTCGCGTACCGGCGCGTCGCGCCGTCGCGCGACGGCGTGGCCGCGCCGCTCGACGACACGGCCCGCGCGATCGGCACGCTCGCGTGCGCCGAACGCGAGCGGCTGTGCGGCGCGGTCGGCGCGGACGACTACGTGGTCAGCTCGACGATCCTGTCGATGCTGCTGATGAACGATTCGCCGCAGCATCGCGTGTTCGCGCAGGCGCTGGCCGGCGCGAACGACTACACGCCCGACTGGATGACCTGCTCGTACGAATGCGCGGGCTGGGGCTACGTGCTGCGCCGCACGCTCGCGACCGCGGCCGAGACGGGGCCGCGCACGTTGCTGCTGCAGATCGTCGACGTCGACGTGCACGGCTATACGTACTGGCACGGCAATCCCGCATGGGGACGCTCGGGCTTCGGCATCTGCACGCTGCTCGTCGACGTCGGCCGCGAACCGGCGCAGTCGGTGACCGCCGACGCCGCGCCGCCGGCCAGCGCGGTCGTGCGGCTCGGCCGCGACATCCGCACGTTCTGCGCGGCGCGCCCCGGGCTGCACGCGGCGCTGCCGTTCTTCCCGGCCACGTCGCGTCGCGCGCTGCTCGCGTCGGTCGGCAAGACACCGCTGCTGCCGGACGGCCACGGCGTGTTCGGGCATGCGTTCGGCAGCGACCCGTGGCTGTCGGTGCTGCTCGCGCACCGCGACGGCGACACGCCGCGCCGCGCGGCCGTCTGCTCGCTCGCGCTGAACGGCTATTACGCGATCGCGGACGTCGCGTTCGCGCCGGACGCGACGTTCTTTCTCGACGGCGAGGCATGACATGGTGCGTCCCGTTCATTTCACCTACCGGATCGAGCGCGACGCGCGGCAGCCGGTCGCGGTCGCGGCCAGCGCGTACCGGATGCCGCTCGGCACGCCGGCCGACTATGCGCGCGCCGCGCTCGCGGAAGCGGCCGGCGACGCGTACGACGCGGGCAATGCGTACGACGCGGCCGGCGGCGAGCGCCGCGTGCTGCTCGACCACGTGCAGTATTTCGGATTCCTCGCGGAAATCACCGCGCGGATCCGCGACGCCGTGCATCCGGATGCCCGCGTGTTCATCGAAGTGTGCGCGCCGTATTTCGGCGCGCTGCCGGCCGAACTGCTCGCGCCGCACGTGCTGCTCGGCGTGCACCTGTACGACGAAGCGTTGCGCGACGCCGCGCGCGGCGCACCGGTCGTATGGATCGGCGACCGCATTCTGCGCGATGCGGAATTCGCCGGCGACAACCGCGTGTGCTGCGCGATCTGGCCCGCGCGGCTCGCCGACGCGTTCGACGCGCAACTGCGCGGCGCGTGGCCGTCGTTCGCGATCCGGCTCGAACCGCATCCGGGCGCGTCGCGCGCCGCCGCCCCGCTCACCGATTCCGCCCATCATTCCGGCGCCGCCGCGCGGCCGGGGAGACCCTGACATGAATGACACGCTTACCGTGATGCAGGACACGGCCGATATCCGCTGGTCGATGCCCGTCGACGCGCTGATGTCGAACGACTACGCGCTGCGCGAAGAGGCGCTGAACCGGCTGTACGAGAAGGCGAAGGCCGCGCAGTGGGACGTCGCGACCGACGTCGACTGGCGCCACGACCTCGATCCGGCCAACCCGCTCGGCATGCCCGACCCGACGCTCCTGATCTACGGCACCGAGCTGTGGGGCAAGCTCGCCGACGCCGACAAGCGCGAGGTGCGCCATCACGCGCAGGGCTGGCTGCTGTCGCAGATCCTGCACGGCGAGCAGGCCGCGCTGATCTGCGCGTCGAAGCTCGCGTCGGCCGAGAGCGGCCTGAGCGCGCGGCTGTGCGCGGCCGCGCAGATGATGGACGAAGCACGCCACGTCGAGGCGTACGCGAAGCTCGTCAACGAGAAGCTCGACGTCAGCTACCCGATGAGCCGCTCGCTGAAGGGGCTGCTGCACGACACGATCACGAGCAGCGCGCTCGACATGACGAACCTCGGGATGCAGGTGCTCGTCGAAGGCATCGCGCTGTCGATCTTCCAGAGCGTCGTCGCGTACAGCACCGACCCGTTCATCAAGGACTTGTTCCTGCGGATCCAGCGCGACGAAGCGCGCCACTTCGCGGTCGGCCGGATCACGCTGTGCCGCGTGTACGCGGAAATGAGTTCGCACGAACTGCGCGAACGCGAGGAGTTCATCTGCGAAGGCGCGGCCGTGCTGTACGAACACCTGTGCGCGGACGACATCTGGGAACCGATGGGGCTGTCCAAGCGCGAATGCAGCGCGATGGTGCGCGAATCGCCGGTGTCGAGCTCGATTCGCCGCTCGATCTTCCGGCGCCTCGTGCCGACGATCCGCGAAATGGGCCTGCTCACGCCGACCGTGCAGGCGACCTTCGAAAAGCTCGACGTCCTCGACTACGCGGCGATGCCGCTCAACTGACATGACGATGCCCTCTTCCCACGCATCCCGCGACGCCGGCTTCTGGATCGGCATCGACGCGGTGGCCTACGAGCTGCCGGGCCCGCCCGTCGACATCGAGGCCTGGGCCGCCGAGCGCGACTATCCGGCCCAGCGGGCGGCCGCGATCGCGCAGTCGGGCAGCCGCTATTTCCACATGGCGCTCGACACGAGCGAGACCGATCTCGCGATCGCGGCGGTCGGCCGGCTGCTCGACACCGCGCGCGTGCATCCGTCCGACGTCGGCGCGATCGTGCACGTGCATACGCAGCAATTCAGCGTGCCGCCGGCGCCGCGCAGCCTGCCGCACGAAGTGGCCGCGCAGTTCGGCATCGAGCCGCTGTGGCTCGGCTCCGTCGCGCAACTGAACTGCGTGTCGGTCGCGGCCGGCATCGAAACCGTGCGCGCGCTGATGCGCCGCCATCCGCGGCTCGACGCGGCGCTCGTCGTGTCGTCCGACCGCGTGTACGGCGAGGACTACCGGATGCGGCAGATGACGGGCGTGCAGTGCGACGGCGCGGCCGCGATGCTGATCGCGCGCAACAGCACGAAGAACCGGCTCGGCGGCATCGCGATCGAAACGCACGCGAAATGGCATCGCGGGTCGGACACGGTCGCCGCGAACGAGGCCGACCTGATCATGATGGAGTGGCCGTACACGCGCCGTGCGATCGACGCGGCCGTCGCGCTCGAGCCGCATGCGCTCGACGCGTACGACCTCGTGCTGCCGCACAACGCCGACCTGCCCGGCTGGAACGCGCTATGCCGCGCGATGCGCGTGCCGGCCGAGCGGCTCTATGCGGACAACATCCATGCGCGCGGCCACGCGTGCTGTTCGGATTTCCCGATCAACCTGGCCGACGTCGGGCTCGATGCGCTCGCGCACGGCAAGCGCGTGCTCGGCGTGATGCAGTCGAACTGCGGCGCGTATGCGGCCGCCACACTTCATCCGGTGGGCCGCCATGACGCCTGAACGCCCGCTTCCGCCCGCCGCCGATCACGCGTGGATCGCCGACCTGCGTACGCCGTGCTACGTGTACGAGCCGGAGGTCGCGATCGCGCGCTACCGGTCGCTGAAGGCGCGGCTCGGCACGCGGCTGATCGTGTCGCTGAAGGCGAACCCGAACCAGGACATGCTCGCGCGCTGCGCGCATGCGTACGAGGACGGCGTCGAACTCGCGAGCCGCGGCGAACTCGATGCGGTAATCGGCCGGATCAGGACGCCGCGCTACCTGAACAATCCGTCGATGGACGAGATGTTCATGCGTGCGGGGCTCGCGTCGCGCTGCCATTTCGTGCTCGACAACCCGGACGCGGTCGCGCGTTTCGTGCCGCTCGCGCGCGAAGCGGCGGCCGGCGGCAGCACGCCGGGCGCCGTGCTGCTGCGCGTGAACGCCGGCGCGCTGGCCGGCGTTCATGCGCGGGCGCAGTGGCACGACCACTTCGGGATGACGCCGAACGAGGCGCACGACGCGGTGCGCACGCTCGCGGCCGCCGGCTTGCCCGTGGCCGGGCTGCACGTGTTCTCCGGCCCGCATTCGTTCATCCGCCAGGACCCGGCGCAGCCCGACACGCTCGTGCTGCCCGAACTGCTCGCGGCGCTCGCCCGCGATCTCGCGCCGGCCAACGGCGCGCCGCTCGGCTCGTTGAGCCTCGGCGGCGGCTTCGCCGACGATCATCCGGGCGATGCCGCGTTCGAGCGCTATGCCGCCGCGCTCGCGCCGCTGGCCGGCCAGTATTCGCTCGCCCATGAATCCGGCCGCGCGATCTTCGCCGATGCGGGCGTGTTCGCGACGCGCGTCGTCGCGGTGAAGGCGTGGCAGGACCGCACGATCGCCGTCTGCGACGGCGGGCTGTCCCATGCGTTCCTGCTCGCGCAGACCGAATCGGTGATGCGCCGCCTGGCCGCGCCGTCGCTCGTGCGCCGCGCGCCCGCGCCGCCGTCGCGCGGTGTGCCGACGCTCTACGTCGGCAGCACCTGCAGCCGCGCGGACGTGATCGGCCGCGACGACACGGGCGCGCCGCCGCAAGTCGGCGACATCGCAGTGTTCGCACGCTGCGGCGCGTATCACCGCACGTACTCGATGGCGCATTTCCTGTCCCACGAAGCCGCGCACGTGTACGTGCGGCCTGCCTGAACCAGAGGAGCCGATCATGAACGCATTGATCAGCATCGCCGACCTGCTCGAACATGGCGCTGCGCGCTGGCCGCATCGTCCGGCGTATGCCGACGGCGGCGGCACGCTGACTTACGACCAGCTCGCCCGCGCCGTCCGGCGCGCCGCCGCCGTACTCGCGGCGCGCGGCGTGCAGCCGGGCGAGCGCGTCGCGATCTACGCGCCGAAGCGCATCGAAACCGTGGTCGCGATGCTCGCGGCCAACGCGCTCGGCGCGATCTTCGTGCCGGTCAACCCGCAGTTGAAGGAAGCGCAGATCGAACACATCGTCGCCGACAGCGGCGCCGCGCTGTTCGTGACCGGCGCGCAGCGGCTCAAGCGCCTGCCGGCGCTCGCCGCGCTCGTCGGCACGCGGACGCTGCTGATCGAGGAACTGGCCGATGCGATCGATTCGCCCGGCACCGACACGCCGGCGTCGGCAGCCGCCCCCGCCGGCCGCCCGGTCGACGACGATCCGGCCGCGCTGCTCTACACGTCCGGCTCGACCGGCAAGCCGAAAGGCGTCGTCGTATCGCACCGCAACCTGGTGTCGGGCGCGTTCAGCGTCGCCGCATACCAGCAGCTCGCCGACGACGACGTCGTGCTCGGCGTGCTGCCGCTCAGCTTCGATGCGGGCCTGAGCCAGCTGACGACCGCGCTGGCGTCCGGCGCGTGCTACACGCCGCTCGACTTCCTGCAGCCGGCCGAAGTGCCGCGCCATTGCGACGCGTTCGGCGTCACGTCGATCACCGGCGTGCCGCCGCTGTGGATGCAGCTCGCATCGGCGGGCTGGAGCGACGCCGCGCGCACGCGGATCCGCCGCTTCGCGAACACCGGCGGCCATCTCGCGACGCCGCTGCTGCACCGTCTGCAGGCGCTGTTCACGCACGCGTCGCCGTACCTGATGTACGGGCTGACCGAAGCATTCCGCTCGACCTACCTGCCGCCCGCGGATGCGGCGCTGCGCCCGACGTCGATCGGCAAGGCCGTGCCGAACGCGGAAATCCTCGTGCTGCGCGCGGACGGCAGCGAATGCGCGGCCGACGAGCCCGGCGAACTCGTGCATCGCGGCGCATTCGTCACGCTCGGCTACTGGAACCGGCCCGAGCTGACCGCGCAGCGCTTTCGCCCGCTGCCGCGCCGGCACGGCGAGATTCCGCGCCCGGACGTCGCCGTATGGTCCGGCGACATCGTGCGGCGCGACGCGGACGGCTACCTGTACTTCGTCGCGCGCGGCGACGACATGATCAAGACGTCCGGCTATCGCGTAAGCCCCACGGAGGTCGAGGACGTGCTGTTCGCGCTGCCGCACATCCGCGAGGCCGCGGTATTCAGCGTTCCGCATCCGGCGCTCGGCGAGGCGATCGCCGCATGCGTCGTGTCGACGCTCGACGCCGACGCGTGCCGCATCGACATCGCCCGCGCGTGCCGCGACGCGTTGCCCACCTACATGAACCCGCTCGTCGTCGAGCCGCTGCCGGCGTTGCCGCGCAACCCGAACGGCAAGATCGACCGACCGGCGCTGAAAGCGCAGTATCGCGACGCGTTCGCGCGCCCGAACCTCGAGGAGACCGCCGCATGACCCCGTCGACGCTCGATGAACCCTGTGTCGGCGCGCCGCGCGTCGCCGCGCCCGGCACGCTCGCGTTGTCCGGCGGCGTCGTGGTGCTGCCGCCCGCCGTCGTGTTCAGCGCGATCCAGGCGCAGGAGCGCCATCCCGGCTACCGCCATCTGCTGCTGCCGCAGGCGCGCTTTGCGCGGCCGCGCGGCATGGGCGCGCTGACGCCCGACGAAGGCACGCGCCTCGCGCCGGGCGGCCGGCCCGCGCTGCGCGTCGCGCCGCCGGGGCGCAGCCTCGCCGATCTCGCCGCCGATGCGGCGCTCGACCTACGCGACCAGCTCGGCTCCGGCGCGCTCGCGCGCACGACGCATCTGATCGTCGCCAGTTGCGCGCTCAACGAAGGCATCGGCGACTCGGTCGTCGGCCGCATGCAGTACGAACTCGGGCTCCAGCGCGTTACGCCGTTCGCGCTCGGCCAGAACGGCACGCTCGGCTGGTATTCGGCGCTGATGCTGCTCGACGGGCTGCTGCTCGACGAAGGCGACCAGGCGCTCGTGATCCTCAGCGACAAGTGGCTCTACCCGTTCTTCCGCCAGTTCGGCGATCTGGTCGGTTACGGCGATGCGGCCGCCGCGCTGCTCGTGTCGCGCGCGGGGCCGGCGCCGGAGCCGGCCGCGTGGGGAGGCGTGCGCGCCGTCGCGATGGAGTTCGGACCATCGGTCGCCGATCCGTGGGCCGATGCGCCGGCCGCGCTGCGCGACACGCTCGCGCCGGTCGCCGCCCGCGCGATCCGCCGCGCGCTCGACCAGGCCAACCTGCGCGCGAACCAGATCGACTGGTGCGTGCCGCCGGGCTTCGATCCCGGCTTCGCGGCACGCGTGGCCGACGCCGCGTCGATCCCGGTGGGCGCGCGCATCCAGCACGACGGGGCCGGCCATCTGTCGTCGGCCGAATCGGCTGCCGCGCTGATCCGGCTCGCGGGCGCGCTCGATGAAGGCGAACGCCGCACGGTGCTCGTATGGGACGCGGCGCTGCATGGCGCGGCGGCGGCGGCCGTCGTCGATCTGGCCGGCGGCCTCGACGCCGCGCTCGATATCGAAGGAGACGCATGATGAGCGCCTACAAGGTAAGCCTGCGCGAGCTGCGCTTCTTTCTGTGGGAACTGTTCGAGGCCGATCGGCACTTCCTCGAACACGGGCCGTACAGCACGCACGATCGTGCGTCGATCGATGCGCTGCTCGAACGCGCACGCGACTTCGCGCTCGATCTCGGCCGCAGCTACCAGCAGGCTGACGTCGAGGGTTGCACGCTGCTCGACGACGGACAGGTACGGATTCCTTCGCATTTCCACGCGCTCTGGGCGCGCTTTCGTGACGAATGGTCGAACACGTTGTTCGGCACCGCGCACGGGCTGCCGCCGATCGTCACGCAGATGATCTACGAGATGTTCATGGGCGCGAATCCGTCGTTCATGACGTACGGTGGCTTCACGCGGCCCGCGGTCAAGCTGCTGCAGATGCACGGCACGCCGCACCAGAAAGCGCTCATCGCGCCGCTCGAAGCGTACCGCTGGGACGCGTGCTTCTGCGCGACCGAACCGCAGGCCGGCACCGACCTGACCGCGGTCGCGCTGCGCGCGACGCCGCTCGAACGCGACGTCTACGCGATCGACGGCGAGAAGGTCTATATCTCGGCCGGCATGCACGAGCTGACGGAAAACACGCTGTATTTCGTGCTCGGGCGCATCGATACCGCGTCGCCAGATTCGTTCTCGCTGTCGTGCCTCGTCGTGCCGCGCTTCTGGCCGGACGAGGAAACCGGCGAGCTGCGGCCGAACCACGTCGACTGCATCGGCCTGCCGCGCAAGATGGGGCTCAAGGGCTGCGCGAACACGCATCTCGTGTTCGGCGCGAACGGCACGACGAAAGGCTGGCTGCTCGGCGGCCGGCGCAACGTCGGCCTGCTGCAGTTGATGCCGCTGATGAACCAGGCGCGGATGAGCACCGGGATGTTCGGCGTCGGCGTCGCGTCGAGCGCGTACCTGCACGCGGTCGAGTATGCGGGCCGCCGGCTGCAGGGGCGGCCGATCGAGCGCGCGTCGAACACGAACGCCGCGCGCGTCGCGATCGTCGAGCATGCGGACGTGCAGCGCATGCTGGTCGACATGAAAAGCCGCGTCGACGGTTGCCGCGGCCTGCTCGGCAAGCTCGCCGCGACCGCGACGCGCGCGGCGATGCTCGAAGCGACGCCCGACGCCGACCCGGCCGAGATCGAACGCCACCGCAAGCTGCAACTGCTGCTGACGCCGATCTGCAAGGCGTTCATCTCCGACCAGGCATGGCGCATCTGCGAGACCGCGATCCAGGTGCATGGCGGGCTCGGCTATACCGACGCGAGCCCCGTCGAGCAGAATGCGCGCGACGTGAAGATCCTGTCGATCTGGGAAGGCACAAACTACATCCAGGCGCAGGACCTCGTGCGCGACAAGCTCGGCTTCGGCCGCCATTCTCGGCTGATCCAGTACTACCGCGACGAACTCGACGCATTCCTCGCCCAGCAGCATCACGCCGGCACGCAAGCGGAGCTTCGGCCGCTGTTCGACGCGCTGCGCGCGGGCGCCGACCGGATCGCCGCCGCGCTCGACGACATCGCGCGCGACGTGCAGGACGGCCACACGCATCGCAGCAGCCAGTTCTACACGCGCTTTCTGGAGATGTTCGGCGTGGTCACGTCGGCGTGGGTGCTGCTCGAATCGGCGACGATCGCCGCGCGCCGGCTCGATGCGCCGGAAACGGCCGACATGCCGGCCGAGCTCGCGTTCTATCGCGGCAAGCTGAAAAGCGCGCGCTACTACTTCGCGAACGTGCTGCCCGTCGTCGACCAGCACGCGGCCGTGATCGCCGCGATGGCGCACGCGGCGATCAGCGTCAGCAGCGACGAACTCGCCGCGGCGGAATGACATGGACACGACTCTCGATTCCGGCATCCCCGCTGCCCCGACCGCCGATGCGCCGCGCAACCTGCTCGGCCGCCCGACGACGCGCCATCGCGGCACCGACATCGACGGCGCGACGCTCGACCCCGAAGCGCTGCGCGTGCGCGATCTCGACCTGAACGCGCTGATCGGCGCGACGACGTTCGAAGGCGCGCTCGCGCATCTGTGGTTCGACGTCGCGCCCGGCCGCGCCGACCATCGCGCGCACGAGGCCGCGATCGCCGCGCGGCTCGCGGCGTTCGCCGACGCGCTGGCGCCGGGCTCGGCCGCCCAGTCGGTCGCGGCCAACCTCGGTGCGGCGGGCGTCGCGCCGGTGTTCGCGGCCGCGTCCGGCCTGCTGCGCGGCCTCGACGACGTGCTCGAACGCATGCGCGGCCCGGCACCGGACGATGCCGATCTCGACACGATGCTGCTGTGCGCGGCCGCCGCGCCGTTCCTGCTGCACGCGGCGATCGAGGGCCGGCCGTTCGCCGCCGGCCCGCGCGCCGGCGGCGGCACGGCGCTCGATGCCGCGCGGACGCAAGCGCAACGCATGCTCGCGCTGACCGGCGCGACGCGCCACGACGCGCCGGCGCAAGCCGCGATGGACATGCTGCTCGTCGCGTGGCACGCCGGCTTCGGCTACATCACGCCGACCGTGCTCGCGCCGCGCGTGGCGATCGGCACCGGCGTCACGCTGACGCAGGCGATCGCGTCCGGCTTCCTCGCGAGCGGGCCGTCGCACGTCGGCGCGGCGCTCGAAGCGATGCAGTGGCTCGCGGCGCTCGCGCGATCGGTGCCCGGCGGCGCCGGCGCACCGTCGGCCGCGCTCGACGCAGCCGGGCGCGCGGCGATCGATGCGGCGCTCGACGCGAAACGCACGCTGTACGGCTTCGGCCATCCGCTGTTCGTCGCCGATCCGCGTCCGCCGCACATGCGCGGCCGGTTCGCGGCCTGCGGCTTCGGCGGCGGCTACGTGACGCTGTTCGACGCGTGCTGCGCGCAGGCCGACGCGCGCCGCGCGCTGCGGCCGAACATCGATTTCCTGACCGCCGCGACGCTGCTCGAACTCGGCGTCGCCGCGCCGTCGTGGGGCGTCGGTGTCGGCCTCGGCGCGCGCATCGCGGCGATGGCCGCGCATGCGGTGGAACGGCGCCGCCGCCCGGCGTTCGGCGTCAACAGCGCGACCGCGCGACGGCTGCTGGCCGCCGTGCCGGTCGGCTGGCTGTGAACCCTCACCCTTTCGCACAAGGAACGTCATGCTGCTCAAGAACCTGCGCCCGGCGAACGACTACGATCGCTTCGCCACCGAAACGCTCGAACCGTGGGACCTGCTGTTCATCAGCCGCATCCGCCAGCTCGCGCGCGGGATGACGCCCGGCACGATCGCCGACATCGGCACGGCCACCGGCGTCGTGCCGGTGCGGCTCGCGACCGATCCGGCGATGCGCGGCTGGCGCTACGTCGGCATCGACCTCGATCCGGCAATGCTCGACGAAGGCCGCCCGCGCATTCGCGAACTCGGGCTCGACGACACGATCGAGATGCGCGTCGGCGACGCGCTCGCGCTGCCGTTCGACGCCGGCACGCTGACGATGGCGGTCGGCCGCGCGACGCTGCACCATCTGCCCGACAAGGCGTTGAGCCTCACCGAGATGTACCGCGTGCTGGAGCCGGGCGGCATCGCGCTCGTGCACGACATGCGCCGCGACGCGCCGCAGCACCTGCTCGACCGCTTCACCGAGATGCGCGCGGCCGCCGACTATCCGCCGACCCACGTCGAGGAAAAGATCACGCTCGACGAGGCGCATGCGCTAGTGGCAGAAGCCGGTCTGACGCAGGTTGCGTCGATCTACAGCCCGAGCGCGGGGCTCGGCGCGCTCGGCTTCGAAATCCTGCTGAAGAAACCGGCGCTGGCCTGAGCGATGACCGATCTCGCCTTCCTCGCCGCACATGCCGCCGTGCGGCTCGGCGCCGACGACGTGCACTGCGCGCCGGTCGCGCCCGGCGCGACGCTGCCGCTGTGCGTGAGCCCGCGCAGCGCCGAACTCGCGACGTCGCCGGAGACGTTCGTCGCGTGGTACCGCTCGCGGCTCGACACGATCGACACGCTGCTCGATGCATGCGGCGCGCTGCTGTGGCGCGGCTTCGCGGTGCCCGACACCGCCGCGTTCGGCCGCCTCGGCGCGCTCTACCCGGCGCACGCGAACGGCTACACGGCCGGCGCCGCGCCGCGCCGGCAGATCGACGGCCAGGTCTACGAGTCGACCCGCATGCCGCCGCCGTTCAAGATCGGGCTGCACCAGGAGATGGCCTACATGCCCGCATTCCCGCGCCTCGTCGCGTTCTACTGCCGGCAGCCGGCCGACGCCGGCGGCGAAACGCCGATCTGCGACATGCGCCGCGTGACCGCGCGCGTGCCGGCCGCGCTGCGCACGCGGTTCGCGGAACGCGGCGTGATGTACCTGCGCAATTTCGCGGCGCCGGGCGACCGCGCGGACGGCCTCGCCGCCAATCCGAACCTGCCGTTCGCCGCGTACCACCGTCCGTGGGACGACGCATTCGGCACGACGGCGCGCGACGAAGTGGAACGGCTGTGCGCGGAACGCGGCGTCGGCTGCCGCTGGCTCGACGACGGCAGCGTGACCGTGTCGCACGTCGGCAGCGCGCTGCGCACGCATCCGCGCACCGGCGAGACGGTGTGGTTCAACCAGGCGAGCGCGCAGCACCCGAACCCGCGCTCGATGGGCGCGCTCAGCTATCGCTACCTGCAGCGCATGTACGGCACGCGCGCCGCGTTTCCGTACGAGATTCGCTACGGCGACGGCTCGCCGATGCCGTTCGACGATCTGGTGGCGATCTACGACGCGCTCGACGAAGAGGAACGGGCGTTCCCGTGGCAGGCCGGCGACGTGCTCGTCGTCGACAACATGCTGGTCGCGCACGGCCGCAACCCATACCGCGGCGTGCGCGACACGCAGGTCATGCTGTTCGACTGAGGATGCCGACGATGAGCGTTTCGTTTCTTGCGTCCGTGCGCGCGATGTTCGGCCCGCCCGCCGCGTTCGACCGGCCGCGGCGAGCGGGCACGCCGCCGCTGCCCGACGCGCATGCGCCGGGCGCGGCGCTCGGCGCGCGCGCGATCGACGTCGCGGCCGGCGATTTCCGCTTCTCCGCGCGCCACGTGCGGTTCCGGCTCGGCGCGATCACCGCGATCGTCGGGCCGAACGGCTCCGGCAAGACCACGCTGCTCGAAACGCTGCTCGGCTTCCGGCGCGGCGGCAGCGACGTGCGCGTGCTCGACGTGCCGGCCGAACGCTTCATGCGCGATTCGCGCTCGCTGCAGCGGATCGGCGCGCAATTGCAGAAGGTCGAGTATCCCGATCACCTGCGCGTGTCGGAGATCGTCGCGCTGCACCGCGCGATGTACGCGCACACCGATGCGGCGATCGCCGACGCGCTCGGCATCGCCGAACTGCTCGACAAGCCGTGCCGCGCGCTGTCGAAGGGGCAGCGCCAGCGCGTGGACCTCTACGTCGCGCTCGCGCATCGGCCCGAGCTGGCCGTGCTCGACGAACCGTTCACGGGCCTCGACCGCCGCTACGCGGGCGTCGTGATCGACCTGCTGCGCCACCGCGCAAGCGGCACGAGCATCGCGATGATCTGCCATTCCGAGGAAGAACTGAGCGTGGTCGACGATCTCGTGTGGGTGCGCGACGGCGGCGTGCGCTACCAGGGCGACCAGGACACGCTGCGCGCCGAGCTCGTCGGCGATGCGCGCGCGGTCCTGCATTGCCGCGACGAAGCCGATGCGCGCGCGCTGCGCAAGCGGCTCGCGGCGCTGCCCGGCGTGACCGGCGTGCGCGTGTCGGCCGCGCACGTGGTCGAGGCGTTCGGCGATGCGACGCTGCATCCGAACGTGCACCGGATCGTCGGCGAACGGGGCATCCAGCATCTCGCGCTCGCGCCGAGCACGCCGGGCGACCTGCTGCGCCTGTGCACCGAGGGCCCGAGCCATGACTAAGGTGTTCCTGATCCTCGTGCGCAACGAGCTGCTCGGCTATCTGCGCAGCCGCTCGTCGCTGTTCTGGACGCTCGTGTTCCCCGTGTTCCTGCTGAGCGTGATGCTGTTCGCGTTCGGCGGCTCCGGTTCGCTCGGCACGGCCGACATCGCGTTCGAGTTGCCCGGCGGCGCGACGCCGTACAACCAGGCGTGCCAGGCGCAGATCGTCGCCAGCCTGTCGCACAGCGACACGGTGAAGGCAACCTTCGGCGGCCACGGCGCGCCGGCCGAGCGCGTGACCGTCGTGCTCGGCGCCGACGAGCGCGCGCCGGCGACGATCCGCTACGACTTCAACGGCTCGCTCGCGGTCAAGGCGGCATCGAGAGTCGTCGAGATCGCGCTCGCGCGCTGCGCCGCGCAGCGGCTTGGGCTGCTGGCCGCGCAGGCGCGCTTCGAGAACGCGGCGCCCACGCGCCGCCCGTTCGACTACGGCGCGTTCTTCGCGACCGGCATCCTGGTGATGGCGTTCATGGCGATCGGCCTGAACTCGACGACCACCGCGATCGCCGCGCTGCGCGAGCGCAATACGTTCAAGCTGTACGTGTGCTTCCCGGTGTCGCGCGGCGTGTTCCTCGCCGCGCTGATCGTCGCGCGGATGGCGATGATGGCGCTGTCGGCGCTCGTGCTGCTGACGGTCGCGCGCGTCGCGTTCGGCATCGCGCTGCCGATCGCGACGCCGGACGGGCTGCGCGCGTTGCCGATCGTGCTGCTCGGCGCGGCGATGGTGCTGAGCATCGGCGTGCTGCTCGCCAGCCGCACGCGCTCGCTCGCGGCCGCCGAGCTCGCGTGCAACGTCACCTACTACCCGCTGCTGTTCTTCAGCGACCTGACGATCCCGATGCACGACGCGCCCGCGTGGCTGAAGGCCGGGCTCGCGTTCCTGCCGACCAACCAGTTCGCGGTCGCGCTGCGCGGCGCGCTCGTCGACGGCGCGCCGTACGCGCAGCTCGCGCCGCAACTGCTCGGCATGACCGCGTGCACCGCGCTGTTCCTGTTCGCCGCCGCGCGGCTGTTCCGCTGGCACGACGCGTGACGCGTCGCCCCGCTGTTTCGACGAAGGAGAGACACAGATGAAATCGACCCATCCCATAACCGGCTACCTGCTGCACGCGAGCAACTTCCTGCCGGCGATCGTGTTCCTGTTCTACGGCCGGCTCGGCCCCGAACAGCCGGACCTGCGCTGGACCCACGCGTTCCTGATCGGCGGCGTGCTCGCGCTCGTGCACGGCGCGTGGCTGATGCGCCGCGCGGAGCGCAACAGCATCGCGCTCGGCGTCGACCTGTTCCTCGTGATCGGTGCGGTGCTCGCGCTGGTTTCGCCGACAGGTAGCCGTCTGTGGGGCGAGGAACTCGGGCCGGCCGCGATGCTCGTCTGCGTGCTGGTGGTCGGCATCGTGCATACCGCGTGGTCGGACGGCGGCTTCGTCGACGGCACGCTCGTCGATCGCGCGCGGGCGCGTTCGCTGTCGCTCGTGCTGCTCGCCGTCACCATCGTCGCGCTCGCGGTGTCGATCGCGATGCGCAACAGCCCGCTGTGGGGCGGCGTCGTGCCGCTGATCGCGCTGGTCGTCGTACGCGGCCGGCTGCGCAAGCAGCTCGCGCGGGCAGGCTGACGATGAACGCGCTGCCCGCACACGCGGCACACGCCGCGCCGCGGCACGCGCTCGCCGCGGCGCTCGGCGACGGCTGGCTCGAAGGCGCCGCATGCGAGCCGTATGCGACCGACGTCCTGCATCACGGCGGTGTGCCGCTCGGCGTCGCGCGGCCGGCATCGACCGCCGACGTGCGCGCGCTCGTTCGCGCCGCCGTCGCGCACCGGATCGCGCTCGTCGCCCAAGGTGCGCGCACGGGCCTCGTCGGCGCGGCCGTGCCCGATCGCGGCGGCACGCAATGCGTGGTGTCGTTCGAGCGGATGCGCGCCGTTCGCGCGTTCGATCCGGCCAATCGCAGCATCACGGTCGAGGCCGGCGTGCGGCTGTCCGACATCAATCGCGTCGCGGGCGACGCCGGGCTCTGCGTGCCGATCGATCTCGGCAGCGATCCGGCGGCCGGCGGCCTCGTCGGCGCGAACGCGGGCGGCAGCCGCCTGATCAAGTACGGCGACGTGCGCCGTCACGTGCTCGGCGTCGAAGTCGTGCTGGCGGATGAAGCCGGCACCGTGATCGACGCGCTCGCGCCGCTGCGCAAGCGCAACGCGGGCTTCGACGTCGCGCAATGCTTCATCGGCGCGAATGGCGCGAACGGGCTCGTCACCGCCGTGTCGTTCGCGCTCGCGCCGCTCGAACGGTCGTCGTGCGCGGTGTTCGTCGCGTTCGCGTCGTACGACGCCGCGCTCGCCGGCCTGCTCGCATTCGAACGCGCATTCGGCGAGATGCTGTCGGCGTTCGAATTCATGTCGGCGGCGGCGGTCGATTGCATCGCCGCCGCGTTTCCCGCATTGCGCGCGCCGTTCGAGGCCGGCACGGCCGCCTGCTACGCGCTCGTCGAGATCGCGACCGGCATGCCGGGGCTCGATGCGCTGCTGGAGGAGCGCGCCGTCGCGACGCTCGACGCGCTCGCAAGCGATCGCGCGGTGCTCGACGCCGCGTGCGGGCCGGCGGAACGGTTCTGGCGCATTCGCGACGCGCTGCCGGCCGCGGTCGCGCAGGACGGCCTGCCGCTGTCGTTCGACGTGTCGTTTCCGCGTGGCGCGCTGGCAGGATTCGTCACCGATGCCGAGCGGTGGCTCGCCGCCGCGCATCCGTCGCTGCGCTGTCATGCGTTCGGCCATTTCGGCGACGGCGGCTGCCATCTCGTCGTGTCGATTCCGCATGCCAACGCGGAACGCTACGGGGCGCTGCAGCAGGTGGCGCTGCGCGGCGCGCTGTACGACCGTGTCGTGCAGGCTGGCGGCTGCTTCAGCGCGGAACACGGCATCGGCCCGGTCAATATCGCGTACTACCGCAAGCACGTGCCGGCCGCGCAACGGCAACTCGCCGGCGCCGTCCAGCACGCGATCGATCCGCTCGGCCTGGTCGGGCGGGTCCGTTACTGATGCACCGCTTCGACACCCCACGGAGAATTCGCATGATGTCGCCATGCCCGCCCTGCCCAACCGTCGCCGCCGAGCCGGACGACGATCCGTCGTCCGCGGGCATTCCCGCGCTGCCCGACTCGGGTGCGGTGGTCAACGTACGTGGCGTCGCGTATGTCATTGAATTGCCGCCGCGTGACCATGCGCGGCCGGCGCTGTGGCGCGAGCTTGCGCACTGGCGCAACGATCGGTCGGGCGATGACGCATCGGACGGCGATGCCGAGCGCGATGCACCACCGGGTTAGGTGAGCGTTCGCGTCGCTCCGTGCGGTCGTGACGAGCGGCCGCACACGGTCGTCGTCGATGTCGATACAAGCGGGACTGCTGCTACCGGCGCCGATGCCGATGACCCACACCGCTTCACGCGGCGCGCCGAACACGGCCGCGTCGGCAGGCGGCTCACCCCGCCCGCGCCACCCGGAAGACCGACATCGCGACCTGCATCGACCCGGCCTGCTGCTCGAGCGCCGTCGCGGCGGCACTGGCCTGTTCGACCAGCGCCGCGTTCTGCTGCGTCATCTGATCCATCTGCGTGACGGCCTGGCCGACCTGGTCGATGCCCGCGCTCTGCTCGACGGTGGCCGTCGTGATCTCGGTCATGATCGTCGCCACGCGTCGCACCGACGACACGATCTCGTCCATCGCGCGCCCTGCCTGCGTCACGAGCGCATTGCCGTCGCGCACGTCGTCGATCGACGCGCCGATCAACTGCCGGATCTCCCGCGCGGCGCTCGCGCTGCGTTGCGCCAGCGTGCGCACCTCGCCCGCGACGACCGCGAAGCCGCGCCCGTGTTCGCCCGCGCGAGCCGATTCGACCGCCGCGTTGAGCGCGAGGATATTGGTCTGGAAGGCGATCCCGTCGATCATCCCGGTGATCTCCGCGATCTTCTGCGAGCTCGCGTTGATCACGCCCATCATGTCGACCGCGCGGCCGACCAGTTCGCCGCCGTGCTGCGCGAGGTCCGCCGCGCTTGCCGCGAGCGTGCTCGCCTGCTGCGCATTGTCCGCGTTCTGGCGCACCGTCGACGTCAACTGCTCCATGCTCGCGGCCGTTTCCTCGAGCGACGCCGACTGCTGCTCGGTACGGCTCGACAGGTCGAGGTTGCCGGCCGCGATCTCGCGTGCGGCCGTATGGATCGCATCGCTGCTGTCGCGCATGCCGGTGACGGTCGCCGCGAGCCCCGCCTGCATCCTCTTCATCGCCGCGAACAGCTGGCCGATTTCGTTTCGGCCGGCATCGGGCACCGTCACGGTCAGGTCGTTCGACGCGATGCGGTCGAGCAGCGCGGCCGCGTTCGCGAGCGGCCGCGACACGATCGCGCGCAGCGCGAAGTGCGTCGTGACGATCAGCGCGAGCGCCAGCGCGACGCCGATCCCGACCATCGCGATGATGCGCGTATAGGCGGCGTTGTCGGCGTCGATCGAGTCTTGCGCGAGCTGGTTGGCGATGCGCTGGAATTTCTCGACGTTCGCCGAATACACCTGACCGGCGAGCGTGATCTCCTTGTCGTTGATCGCCGCATACGCGGTGGTGTCGCCGTTGCGTAGCGCGTCGGCCGCACGCGCGAGCACGCTCGCGAGATGCGTCGACGACTCGACGAGCGCCTGCTTCAGGTCCGCGCCGAGGTTGCCGACCGGTGCGGCATCCTTGAACGCCTGCGTTTCCTTCGCGGAAAGATCGAACGTGCGTTGCGCGCTTTGCAGCGCCGAGTCGCGCTGCGCCGGATCGTCGTGCTCCTTCAGCGCCGAATACGCACGGACGAGCGCCGAGCGGGTACGCGTGCTGTCCTTGTAAGCGTCGTTGACGAGCGACGTCTGCGTCGCGATTTCGTGCAGGCGCTTCGCGTTCGTGTTCGCGCTGCCGAGCGCGACGATCCCGACGATGCCGCCGACGACGATCATCGCGGCGAACGCGGCGAGCACGGCAAGCAGACTGCTTTTCACTTTCAGATCACGCATGGCGAATCGACTCCCGAAGTTATCCCTTATCGGTTAACGACGGCGGCTGCTCCAACTTGAGTCGATCGACCGGTAGTTCGCGGCGCGGGCGAGTGTGCGAGTGCGGTTGCATTCCGTTCGCGAAACGGGCGGCACGCGATCGATGCCGCCCGTTGCGCCGCACACCGAATCAGTTCGTCCCGTCGTACGTGACGATCTCGACCCAGTTTGCGCCCTTGCCGACCGGATACTTGCCGATTGCGTCGAGATGTCCGGTAACGCGATCGATTCGGTACACGGCCAACGTCGGCGACAGTTGCCCGGCCGCGAGCAGATACCTGCCCGACGGATCGATCGCAAAGCCGCGCGGCTGCGGTTCGGTCGCGAACGTGCCGATCTGCGCGAGCGTGCCCGACTTCGCATCGACGCGATACGCGGCGAGCGTGCTCGACGTGCGCTCCGATGCGTACAGGAAGCGCCCGTCCGGCGTCAGATGCAGGTCGGCGCCCCACGGCTTGTCGCCGTGAAAATCGGGCGGCAGGATCGACACGGTCTGGATCGCCCGCGCATCGGCGCCGCCGTGCGACAGCGCGAGCACGTGCAGCTTGCCGTCGAGTTCGTCGATCAGGTAGGCGAACCGCCCGTTCGACGAGAACACGAAATGGCGTGGACCGGATTTCTCCGGCAGCCGATACGCAGGCTCGCCCGTGTCGGTCAGCGTGCCGGTCGACGCATCGAACGGCAAGCGCAGCCACGCGTCGGCGCCGAGCACCGACGCGAACGCATAGCGGCCGTCCGGCGACGGGCGGATCGCATGCGCCATCGGGCCGGTCTTCACCGTCTGCTGCACGTCGCCGGCCACGCCGTCCGCGCCGATCCGGTTCACCGCGAGCAGGTTGCCGCCATACGACGCCGAGAACAGGTAACGGCCCGACGCATCGGTCGACACGTACGCCATGCTGTCCGCGAGCGGCGCGCGGCCCAGCTCGCTCAGCCGCCCGTCGAGCGGATTGATCGCGAAGCTGACGACGCGATACGGCGTCGAACGCAATGCCGCGTACAGGCGCCGATGATCGGGCGACAGCGCCATCGGCATCACGGCGCCGCCGACCGGCACGGTTTCGATCGCGGTCAGCGCACCGGTCGCCGTATCGACGCCGAACACCGAGATGTCGCGGCTGTCGCTGTTCGACACGTACGCATACGTCGCCGCGTGTGCCAACGAAGCCACCATCGTCAACGCGGCCGCCGCCACGGCGCGCCGCAGGAGAGTCGTTTTCATGGAAGTGACGTGAAGTGAAGAAAGTGAACCGTGGATGCGACCGCGGCGCCGGACACCCTCGGTCGTCCGGCGCCGCGACGGGCGAAGCGTGCGATCAGAACACGGCGTGCCCGCTGATCACGCTCGGCAGCCACGTCGAGAAGAACGGCATGTACGTGACGATATTGATCGCGCTGAAGATCGCGAGGTAGTACGGCCACGCCATCTTCGTGGTCTCGCCGATCGACACGTTGCCGATCGCGCAGCCGACGAACTGCACCGAGCCGATCGGCGGGTGCACGAGGCCGAGCGAGCAGTTCAGCAGCAGCATGATGCCGAACTGCACCGGCCCGACCCCGCACGCCATCGCGATCGGCAGGAACAGCGGCGTCGTGATCAGGATGTGCGCGGCCATGTCGACGAACGTGCCGAGGAACACCTGGATGATGTTGATGTACAGCAGCATCAGCCAGGGCGCGGCGGTCGACTGCTTCAGCAGCCCTTCGATCGCATCCGGAATCTCCAGGTACGACATCTGGAAGCGCAGCATGTTGGACACCGCGATCAGCAGCAGCACGACGCCCGTCGTGCGCGCCGCATGCGACAGCGCGCGGCGCAGCTTCTCGGCCGTCAGCGTGCGGTAGACCACCGCGGTCAGCACGAGCGAGTAGACCACGGCGATCGCGGCCGCTTCGGTCGCGGTGGCGATGCCCTTCGCGACGCACACGAGAATGATCGCGATCACCATCAGCCCGGGCACCGCGCCGACGAAGCTGCGCAGCACCGCATACCAGCCGGGAAACCGCGGCAGCGCGGACGAGCCGTCCTCGCGGCGCGGATAGCCGTGACGCACGGCCTGCCAGTATGCGGCGGCGAGCACGAAGCCCATCACCCACAACACCGGCAACAGGCCCGAGAACAGCAGGTCGCCGATCGACACGCCGCTCACAGGCTGGCCGTGCAGCATCCCGGTGATGCCCTGCGCGGCGAACGCGTAGATGATCATGTTGGTCGACGTCGGCATCAGCGCGCCGGCGAGCGACGCATGCGTCGTCACGTTGACCGCGTACGCGGCGCTGTAGCCTTCGCGCTTCATCAGCGGAATCACCACGCCGCCCATCGCCGACGTATCGGCGGTCGGCGAGCCCGACACGCCGCCGAACAGCGTGCACGCGACGACGTTCGCCATCCCGAGGCCGCCGCGGAAGTGGCCGACGGTCGCCTGCGCGAAGCGCAGGATCCGGTCCGCGATGCCGCCGTGCAGCATCAGTTCGCCGGAGAAGATGAAGAACGGCACCGCGAGGAACGAGAACGCGTTCATCCCCGAGATCATCGCCTGCATCGCGGTCGCGATCGGCAGGCCTTCGACCATGTAGGTCAGTACGCACGCAATGCCGAGCGCGAACGACACGGGCACGCCGAGGACGAGAAAAATCAGAAAACTGACGGACAGGATCGCGAGTTCCATGGCGTTATTGTCCCGACGAAGAACGACGAAGCGCGAGCAGGTGCTCGAGCGAGAAGAGGATGATCGCAACCGCCGCGGGCATCGTGATCAGGTAGCGCACGCCTTCGGGCAGCCCGATGATCGGGATGCGGTCGCCCATCGTCTCGGCGGCCATGCTGCCGCAGCCGATCACGATCATGATCGCGAACGCGATCAGGCTCAGGTGCTGAATCGCGATGACGACCGTGCGCGCCTTCGGCGACAGCCGGCGCACCAGCGAATCGAGGCCGATATGCCCGCCGTCGCGCACCTTCATCGCCGCGCCGAACATCGCGATCACGATCACGAGCAACAGCGCGATCGGCTCGACGAAATCCGGCGCGTTGTCGAACACGTAGCGCATCACGACCGCGTAGAACACCAGCACCGTGAGCACCGCGAGACACGCCGACGCGATTCCCGCCAGCACGCGGAACAGCACGTCGTTCACGCAGCGCAACAGCGGCGCGGCGTGCGGCCGCGCGGGCCCCGCGCCGTCCGGGGCGGCAGCCGGCGAGCCCGCGGCCGCCGCGCCGTTCAGGGAAGTGCGACGCGTCACTTGGTTGCCTCGATCTCGTCGACGATCTGCTTCATCTGCGGCGTCTTTTCATACTTGGTCCACAGCGGCTGCATCGCCTTCACGAACGCCGCGCGGTCGACCTGCGCGGCCGGCACGATCTTCGCGCCGCCTTTCGTCACCAGTTGCTGCGCGGACGCCTCGCGCGCGGTCCACAGCTTCTGGTAGTACGGTACCGAATCGGCCGCCGCCTTCCTGATCGCCGCCTGCTCCTGCGGCGACAGCGTGTCCCAGACTTTCTTCGAGAACACGAGCACTTCGGGCGTCATCGCGTGCTGCGTCTCCGAGTAATCGGGCGCCACTTCGTAGTGCTTGGTTTCCTCGTACGACGGCAGGTTGTTTTCCGCCGCGTCGACGAGGCCCGTCTTCAGCCCCGTGTACACCTCGGCGAATGGCATCGGCGTCGGCGTGCCGCCCATCGCCTTGATCTCGTCGACCATCAGGTCGGACGGTTGCACGCGCACCTTCAGCCCCTTCATGTCGGCCGGCGTGCGCACCGGGCGCTTCGCGTAGATCGAGCGCGCGCCGCTCTCGTAGAACGTCAGCGCGATCATCCCCTTCGCGGTGAACGCGTCGAGGATCTTCTGGCCGGCCGGGCCGTACATCGCCTTGCGGAAATGGTCGACGTCGCGGAACAGGAACGGAAACGACGGGATCAGCGATTCCGGCACGATCTCGTTGAACGACGCGCCGTTCACGCGCGCCATGTCGATCGCGCCGATCCGCACCTGGTCGACCGTGTCCTTCTCCGAACCGAGCGCGCTGTTGCCGAACACCTTGATCGAATCCTTGCCGCCCGTCTGCTTCGACAATGCCTCGCCCATGAACTTCACGGCCATGTTGGTCGGGAAGTTGTCGCCGTGCACGTCCGCCGAGCGGAACACGCGCGCGTGCGCGGACATCGCGAAGCCGGTCATCAGCGCAACCGCCAGGGCGGTACGGGAGCCGGTGAATCGGTGCTTCATGGTGAGTCTCCTTGATGGTCGATCGTTGTTGTGCGGCGATCCGTCGGCACGCACCTGCGTCGCCGGGGCGCTTCGTCGGACCGCGGAGTCATACGTCGTATGATGTGTTGAGCGAATGTACGTCGGTTAATCGTTTAACTCACTCGGTGCATACCCCTATAACCTTTACCATCACGGGTCTTTTGCAGAAATCGGGGAACTGTATTCCCAGTATCTCAATTGTTTCGAGAAACGTTTTCCGGCGGCGAATCAGCAGGCGGTCGGACGCTGGCACCGCAGCCTCCCCGCATCCGACAGCCTTCTTTCGCTTCGCATCTCCACGTTATAGGATGACTGATCAGGCGACGCATTCGATCGATCCGGCCGGCGCGCCTACGGCAGCGAGGCGCTCGTCGGGCTCCCTGGAATGGATCGGCCGAATCCGTACGGGGTCCACGCGGGAGCGGCGCTATGACACGCGAGCGATCCGTCGCCGTCGCGCGCGGCCCGGCAGGCAGGTACGCGCGATGCTCGCCCGGACAGCGTGCCACGCGAAAGGAGCCTGTGATGTCGACCACGAAGCCATCAGCGATACCCGACCCGGCTACCCCGCCGAACGCCGGCGACGAAGGCCCGGCGGACGCGCCGGGCGTCGGCGAGGACACGTGCCGCGTGTGCCGCGGCACCGGCCGGGTGGAGGGCCAGCCGTGCACCGTCTGCGGCGGGACCGGCAAGATACTGCAGGGAATCGGCGGCGGATAGAGCCCGACGCGGCCGCGCCGGCGCGCATCGGTCGCTCAGGTCTGCATGACCAGCGACGTCAGTTGCGCGGCGCGGGCCACGTCGGTTTTCGTGTAGATCGACTTGATCTGCGCGCGGACCGTGCCGATCGATACGCCGCGCAGCGTCGCGCATTCCTGCGGCGAGCGCCCGTCGCAGCACAGCAGCACGGCGAGATCGGCCTCGGCCGACGACAGCCCGTAGAACACCCGCAAGCGCTGCGCGCGCGCCGCCGGCGAGCGCAGGTCGGCGGCCGTCATCAGCGCCGCGACTCCGGGCCGTTCACGCGCGAGGCGCGACTGTTCGGGAACGGGAATCAGCGCGAGGGGCAGCGGCTCGCCCGTCGCGCGCCGCAGCAACAGCCCGCCGCGCGCGAACGCATGTCGCCATTGCGCATCGTCGACGCAGCCTTCCGGCGCAAAGCGCCCGTTCACGATCCGCAGCGCCGGTTCCGCGGCGATCAGCTGATCGGCCGCGCGGTTCGTATAACGCAACTCGCGTCGCGCGCCGAGCAGGAACACCGGCACCGGCACGGCGTCGAGCGCGGATTCCGCGGCGGCCACGCGCGCCTCGAGCTCGCCGATGCGTGCGTGGATCCGCAGCGCCCGGCTGATGTGCGCGCCCATGATTTCGATGGTGCGGCGCTGGTCGTCGGACAGGCCCTGCGCGTCGGGCCCGCTCTGTACGCTCAGGAACGCGCCGGCGCGCTCGCCGCGGTGGATGTACAGGCCCGAGATGCTGCCGAGCCCGAACGGCTGCAGGAATTCCCGATAGAACACGCCATGTGTGCGCTGCCGCACCGACAGGTGCTTGACGTCCTCGAACCAGCGCCCTGCCGGCCAGTCGGCGGCAACCGGCACGACCGGGTCGTACAGGTAGAACTCGGTGTTGTAGCTGCGGTGGCACGCGGCCACCCATGACGAATCGTCGCCGGCCGCCCGCTCGATCGCCGGCACCCGCGCCGCATCGTCGAACGACAGCAGCGTCGCCATGCGTACGCCGACCGACAAACGCAGCCCGTCCAGCACCGCTTCCCATCGTTGATCGCCCAACGCCGCGGCGTAGACGTCATCGATCCATGCCGATGGAATCAACCCGTTCGTCTGCATCTGACCACCCCGCGCCGTGCGTTTATGTCGAACGCCGTTCGCGAATCTTACTCAATCGGTCTGGTTGTTCAAATCGGCGATGCGGGTTTGGTCGAAATACCACGTCTGTTTCCGCTTCTCGTCAGACGTAATGGTCGTTTTCGACACGGCGACGCAATCCGTGTCGACTCAGGCGACTGCCTGCGCGGTGCAGGCCGAGCGGGATGGCGGCCAGGTAAAGCAGCGACGACGACGCGATGGACCGCGTTTCGCTGACCTGCCCGACGATGTGCTTACTTCATCGCCGCGAACCGCGCTTCCATCGCGTCGATCTTCGCGAGCACGGCTTCGCTCAGCTTTCTGACGTGACGCGGCACGTTGGGCGTCGACAGCAGTTCCTCGATACGCCCGCGCCAGTAGCGCGGATGCCGGACGCGACCCGGGCCCGACATCGACACGTCGTCGACGTCCGTCTCGCTGTCCAGCAGCGCCACCATTCTCTGGATGTGAGAGAGCTCTCGTTCCACATAGTCTCGTGCGAGCATAGTGATTGACATTCCCCGAAATACGACATCAGACCTACCGCGATCCATGCGCGATCACCCGCGGCGCCAACCACGCACCGCGCACGTGGCGCATCGGCGCACGCGACGACCGCGTCGATCGCCGCGAAACGGCAGGCCTGCTCGATTGTTCTGGTGATATCCGGTCTCCGGTGCCTTGTTGACCATCGTAGGCGTACCGCTCGGCGCCGGCATCCCCAAAAGTGGGGATGCCGGCCGATATGGGCCGGGAACGGCTTCCGGAAATGACGGGGTGGAAAAACGGCGGGTGCGTCACGGCGCGACAGATTCCCGACAACACGATGGCGCGCGTTGCGGCGAGTCGCGCGGGTTTCACATCTGACGAATGGAGCGCCGGCAAGCCCGGCACGATCCGCTCTTTCCGCGCGGACCTGCTCGAACCCCGATCGCACGCCGACGCGATGGCCGATTGCGGCACGGTGTTCCCTCCCGCGTCGCCCTTCACGATCACGGTCGGCGATCCGCGGAAGGCGCTGGCCGATCCGGCGGCGCTCGGCACGCGCACCGTCTCGAGACGGCAAAACCGTACGCCGTCGCCTGCGGCGTGTCGTGCCGACCAGCAGTTGCGCCGCGATCTCCGGCGACAACGCCTATCTCGCGGCGACGTCCGATGGTGTGTTCACCGAAGCAACCTGGGAACACCGGTTCGTCGCTGCCCCGTCAACCCGGTTCGTATTCGAAGACGGTTGCCGGGCGCGAAGGATGGAAGATCGCCGCAAAGCGGCTCGTTCCGTCGGCCCGGCCACTCCGGATCAACCGACAGCGGCGCCGCGATTCAGCCCGAAGATGAAATCGGCTTCGACCGCCGCGCCCTTCGGCAATTGCAGCACGCCGACCGACGAGCGCGTATGGACACCGGCGTCGCCGAGCACCGCGTACAACACGTCCGACGCGCCGTCGGCCACTTCGCTTTGCATCGTGAAGCCCGGTGCGCTTCGCACGTACACGGTCATGCGCGGCACCGTCGCGATCGCATCGAGCGTGCCGCACTGGTTGCGGATCAGCGACAGCGCACGCAGCGCCGAGATACCGGCCGCGCGGCGGCCGTCGTCCAGCGAAACGGATTCGCCCACGATACCGACGAAATGCACGACTTCCCCGATTCGCGGAATCTGGCCGGCAATGTAGGCCGTCCTGCCATCGACCAGAACCGGCGTGTACTTTCCGCCAATGCGGATCGTTTCGTCCGGATCGAATCCGAAATCGGCGGCGACCTGTTTCAGTCTGTCATCCCTGTTCATCAGTGAATTCCCCAATCCTTCTGAAAAGAGATAAAGAATAATTGAGTCTCAGAAGCTTGTCCCGCATGAGAGGATCGGACGCAAACGATCCAATCGAACCACTTCTCAGGTGTTCGAAGCAGTCGCGCATTGCCATATCGACAATGGAATCCGTAGTCGGCGCAATTTTCTTCATCATTCGGGCTGAAACCGCTATCATGTATGGACACAACCTGAAGAGTGATATATGGCAACTTACAAGGAACTGAAAGCCCAAATGGATGCTTTGGCCGAAAAAGCCGAAGCAGCGCGCGTCGCGGAATTCCAGGCGATCGTCGACGACATCCGCACCAAAGTCGCGGAATACGGCATTACCGAAAAAGACATTTTCGGTACGCGCCGCGGTCGGCCGTCCAAACAGGCGGGCGCCCCCGTGCAGGCGAAGTATCGCGATCCGAAGACCGGGGCGACCTGGTCGGGCCGCGGTCGCGCGCCCGCATGGATCAAGGATGCGAAGAATCGCAATCGATTCCTGATCCAGGAATAAGATTCCCGCCCTGTGCCGGCGCGCGATTCCACGCGCTGTCCGGCGATTGCGGCATTGATTGGGGCATCGATACCGGCGGTATTCCAAGGCCGCACCGGTAGACGAGGTTTTGCCCGATCGGCGTGTCGCGCGCCGGCCTATCGACCGCGCGTGCCGCACGCCAATCCTTTCTTCAGCGTTCGTAATAGACGGCAAGCCAGACGGTTGGCACTTCGTCATGCGTCCACGCGACACGATGGCGGCAATGCGGCTCGATCAGCACGTAATCTCCGGCGTGCATGTCGAGCCGCGTTGCATCTTCTTCGAATTCGAGCACGGCCGCACCGGACAGCAGCACGACCCATTCGGCCCGCGGGTCGTCATACCAGAATCCGTCCGGGCTCGCGTGCCCCATCGATACGATTCGCTCGACATTCACGCGCGCGCCCGTCACGAGCATGTCGATTCGCTCGTCGCCGCCGCGCCGCCCTTCGACGCTGAATAAATTACCGGTTTGAAGTGGCATGGCTTCGTCTCGTCGTTGACTGTCGGGTAAAGGATGCGGGTTTAAAGGCGACCGGAAATGTCCGCTGCACGCTGACGTCGCCCGGGTTTGCACGAGTGCCGTTAAAAGCCGCGTCAAAAAGATGAAGAATGACGGCGATTTCACCGGCGCTCATTCGTTGCAGCGATAAAGCACGCACCCGGCATTCTTTTAGCGGCGCGCACGTCACCACGGGCCATTTCGGTTAAAGCGGGCCGACATCCGGCCGGCCTGCGCAGCGTCGAGCCTGGGCCGTTCACGCGAATAACGGGCTTGCGAACGTGCGTCGATCGACGCATTTTCCGTTCGCTGTCCGGCATGAGCAAGCATCGGCCCGTACATTCATTCTTTATTTCGATTCGCGGTTGCGTTTGCCCGATCAGCGACGATATTGTCCGGGCCATCGATATCGATACAGGCGCCAACGAAGTGCCGGCCCTCGCGGCGCCCGGCATCGATTGGCGCGTCGCGCATCCGGGCACGCGTCTTCGCCGGTCGTTTGAAATCCCGCCCGGCGGCTCGCGTCAGACCATCGCCCTCAACCACCCCAGCAACGCCGCCTGCGCACTCCCGTCCGCCACCGGCGCCGGCGTCAACAGGTAGTAATCCGATCCATCCTCGACAAATCCCATCGGGGCAACCAGTACTCCGCTTTCGATATCGTCGCGCACCAGGTGCCACGGCCCGATCGCCACCCCCAGCCCCGCGACGGCCGCCTGCAAACTGAAGTAGAAGTGATCGAACCGCTGCCCGCGCCGGCCCGCGGCCGGCTGATTCGCGGCCACCGCCCATGCATTCCACGCGTCCGGCCGCGTCCGCGCATGCAGCAGCGCTGCGTCGTGCTTCAGCGCACGGGCGCCGCGACGCGACGCAAACCACGCGCCGACCTTGTCCGGCCGGCAAACCGGCCCCACCCGTTCGGCGAACAGATGCTCGGCGTGATACGCCGCCGGCCACGCGAAATCGTTGCGACGAATCGCCATGTCGATACCGCCGTCGAACGAGAACGGCCCGCCTGCGGCGGCCAGATGGATGTCGATGCCTGCATGCCGCGCCTGGAAATCCGGCCAGCGCGGGATCAGCCAGCGCATCAGCAGCGTCGGCTCGCACGACAGGACCGACCGCCGCGTACGGGCGGCCTCGGCGCGCAACGTGTGGGCGGCGTGACGCATCAGCCCCAGGCCATCGTGGACGGCCTGGGCGAGCGTGCGGCCCGCCTCGGTCAGGAACACGCGACGACTGCGCCGCTCGAACAGCGCCACACCCAGATCGTCCTCGAGCAGACGTACCGCGCGGCTGACCGCGCCGTGGGTCAGGCACAGCTCGTCGGCCGCGCGGGTGAAATTCTCGTGGCGCGCCGCCGCCTCGAAGCAACGCAGCGCCATCAGCGACGGCAAGCCGGTACGGATAGATTGTGATTCAGACTCACCATTCCGGTCAGAAATCATCGTTTTTCCCGATGAAGCATGGTGGGTAGGATTGTGCCACCAAGACATCGATCGCGGGAGCGACGCCATGACCGAGTTGATAGTCGTAGTCACCATTACGCTGCTGGCCGTCATCAGCCCCGGCCCGGACTTCGCGATGGTCACGCGCAACAGCCTGATGCTGTCGCGTCGTGCCGGCGTGCTCACCGCATGCGGGATCGGGCTCGGCGTGATCGTCCACGTGAGCTACACGCTGCTGGGCGTCGGGCTCCTGATCCGTCAGTCGCTGTGGCTCTTCAATGCCGTCAAGCTGATCGGCGCGATCTATCTGATCTACCTCGGCGCAAGAATGCTCATGACGAAAGCCGGCGATGCGCAAGCCGACGCCGCCGTCGCGCCGCTGTCCGATCTCGCCGCGCTGCGCACGGGCTTCCTGACCAATGCGCTGAACCCCAAAACCACGGTATTCATCGTCAGCCTGTTCATGCAGGCCGTCCGGCCCGACACGCCGTTGATCGTGCAGATCGGCTACGGCGCATTCATCGTGGGTGCACACGCCGGCTGGTTCAGCCTCGTGGCGATCTGTTTCTCGGCCACGCGTGTTCGCGATCGCCTGCTGTCGCTGCGGCACTGGATCGACCGCACGTTCGGATGCCTGCTGGTGGGCTTCGGCGTCGCGCTCGCCATCGCACGTGGCGGGCGCTGACGCTCGACCCGCGGCGCATGCGCGGCGCCGATTGCCCGACGCGCGTATGCACGGCGCTCGTATGCACGACGCCCGTATGCACGGCGCCGACAACGTCAAAACGTACGCGCGATCGCCCGTGCTTCGTCGATCGCCCGGCTCCGATCGACCTTCCCGTCCGGGCCGAACAACGTGCGCTCGACGACGATCCCGGTGATGTCCGTCACGCCCACGAACTTGAGCCACGTTTCCATGTAAGGGCGCTGCAGATCGAACTCGGCGGCCGGCGTAAACGACCCCGGCGACTGATAGGCAAGCCCGCGCGCGTAGACCACCGCCGCCTTTTTCCCGGCCAGCTTGCCGGTAAAACCCGTTTCGTCGAACGTGAACAACACATCCTTCTGCGAGATCACGTCGATCAGGTGCTTGAGCTTGTACGGAATGCTGAAATTCCACAGCGGCACGCCGAACAGAAACCTGTCCACTTCGTGGAACGGCGCCGCGAGCCGTTCGATCTGCCGCCACGCGGCCGCCTGCTCCGGCGTCAACGCCGTGCCGCTCAATCCCGCATATTTCGCGGCAAGCGCGGCCCCGTCGAATTCGGGCATCGGCAGATCCCAGATGTCGAGCTTCCGGATCTCGTGATCGGGATGAGCCTGCCGGTAGGTGTCGAGAAATGCATCGCACACCTCGATGGATGCCGAATAGGCCTTGTTGGGTGAGCCTTCGATATAGAGCACGCGTGTCATGGAGCCGGTCCTTGTCAGGAGTGACGGCGGCGCGCCCCATGCGCGCTCGCCCACCGTGCTTCGCAGCCTAGCGGGTGAGCCTATAATCTGGAAACGATATTAATTGATCAAATTAACCCGGATGGGTGATGAATGAATCCTCCCCTCGATACGGCGCTCCTTCATACGTTCGTCGCGGTCGCCGACGTGCGCAGCTTCACCGGCGCCGGGCGCCGGCTGAATCTCAGCCAGTCCGCGGTCAGCGCGCAGATCGTTCGCCTCGAAGAACAGGTCGGGCAGGCGCTGCTCGTGCGCAATACGCGCAGCGTCACGCTGACCGGGCATGGCGAAACGCTGCTCGGCTACGCGCGCGCGATGCTCAACCTGAGCGAGGAAGCGCGGGCAAGGCTCGGAACGGATCGAGCGGCCGACGTCAAGCTGAGGATCGGCGTATCGGAGGACTTCGCGGGCGGCTGGCTGCCCGACCTGATGCGCCGCCATGGCGCCGCCCGGCGCGGCCTACGGCTGGATCTCGCCGTCGATATCGGCGACAGCCTGTTTCGCCGGCACGCACGCGGCGAATTCGATGTCGTGATCGGGAGCCGCTGCTCGCACGCGGGCCACGGCACGACGTTGTGGCAAGAGCCGCTCGCCTGGGCATTCGCGCGCCACGAGCCGCTTCCGGAAGGCGACGTGCCGCTCGCGTGCTTCCCCGATCCGTGCCCATACCGCGGCGCCGCGATCAAGGCGCTCGCGCTGGCCGGCATGCGCTACCGGATCGCGTGCGAAAGCCCGAGCGTGGCCGGCGTGCTGGCGTTCGCACGGGCCGGCATCGCGATCGCGCCGATGCCGCGCAGCGCGATCGACGACACGCTGCGGGAACTGGGGCCGCCCGAGGGCTTGCCGCGGCTGCCCGATATGGAATTCGTGATGATGCACGACCCGCGGATGCCGGCGGCCGTCGAATTCGCCGCGACGATTCTGGACGAGACGGCGGCCCGCACGGGCGCCGGCAAGCGTCGCCATCGTCACGGTGTCACGCCTGCATGAACGCCCACGGGCCGCGGCGCCGGCACATGCGGAAGGCCGCGCGTCGTGCGTGGCGCGGCCGCGGTGCTACCGCGCGGGACGCAACGCGAAACCCGTCAGCGCGCCGGCGACACAGAGCACGCCTACGTACAGTTCCGGCGCGTGCGGATTCGTCTTCAGCATCAACGACACGAACACCGGCGTGAGGCCGCCAAACAGCGCATACGCGACGTTGTACGAAAACGAGATGCCGGAAAAGCGTACGGCCGGCGGAAACGCGCGCACCATCGCGACCGGAATGGCCGCCACCGCACCGACGAAGAAGCCGCACGCCGCGTAAAGCGGCAGCAGCAGCGACGCATCGACGGCGAGCCGCGCGGCCATCAACCAGAACGATGCACCCAGCAACAGGCAGCCGACGAAGATCGTGCGCGCCGTGCCGATTCGCCCCGCGATCGACCCGGCGACGACGCATCCGATCGTCAGGCAGAACGTCGCGGCCGAATTGGCCTGCAGCGCGAGCGCGGGCGCGATATGGAAGCGCTTGGCGACGAGCGTCGGCGTCATCAGGATCACGACGACGATCGCCGCGGTGAGCGTCCAGGTGAGAATCATCGACGCGATCACCGCGCGGCCGTGGTCGCGCAGTACCGTCTTCAACGGCGCCTCGGCGACGAGCGCCCGGTTCCGCTTCATTTCGACGAATACGGGCGTTTCGTCGAGCCAGCGCCGCAACAGCGCCGACAGCACGCCGAACAACCCGCCGACGACGAACGGCAGCCGCCACGCATACGCGTCGATCGCGGCCGGCGAATAGTGATGGTTGATCGCGGACGCGATCAGCGAGCCGAGCAGGATGCCGAGCGTCAAGCCGCCCGTGAGCAGCCCGCACGCGTAGCCGACATGGCGCGGCGGCACGTGCTCGGCCACGAACACCCACGCGCCAGGCACTTCGCCGCCCACCGCCGCCCCCTGCAACAGCCGGCACACCAGCAGCAGCACGGGCGCGGCGATCCCGAGGGACGCGTAGGTCGGCAGCAGGCCCATCGCGAGCGTCGGCAGCGCCATCAGCATCACGCTCAGCGTGAACATCCGCTTGCGGCCGACGAGATCGCCGAAGTGAGCCAGCACCACGCCGCCGAGCGGCCGCGCGAGATAGCCGGCGGCAAAAATGCCGAAGGTCTGCAACTGGCGCAGCCAGTCGGGAATCGCGGGCGGAAAGAACAGCTGGCCGATGACGGCCGCGAAGAACACGTAAATCACGAAGTCGTAGAACTCGAGCGCGCCGCCCAGCGCCGCGAGCACGAGCGTTCGGTGATCGCTGCCGGTCAGCGGGCGGTTCGGTACGGCCGGAAGCGAAAGCGGATGGGTGGAATTCATCTTCTGAAAAGGTCCGGGGGAAGGGGAAGCGGGTGACGCCAACGGTGTGCTACTGGCTAACAACACCTGAGCAGTAGCGGTCATTCCATTGCGTGACGATGATTCGGCACACGGTTCGAGATCGATCGCCGCCCCATCGGGAATAGTTGGCGCGACTCGCGTGTTCTATACCAATGGGTGGGCCCGTTGGCCCGGCCCGTCACATGCGGATACCGCATGCATGACACGTCGACGGTTTTCCATCTGGAGCAATCATGCGGTTTGCGGTTCTCGGCGCCGGCGCGGTCGGCTGCTACTTCGGCGGCATGCTCGCGCTGCACGGCCACGATGTCGTGTTCATTGGCCGGCCGCTTCACGTCGACGCGATCCGCGCCCACGGCCTGCGCCTGCATACGCGCACGTTCGACCAGCGCGTGCCGGTCGACGCATCGATCCAGACCGACGCGGCCCGATCGGCCGAGGTCGTCCTCGTCTGCGTGAAGTCCGGCGATACCGCCGACGTGGCACGCGCGTTGCGCGACGTGCTGGCCCCGCACGCGATCGTGGTCAGTCTGCAGAACGGCGTGGACAACGCCGCGCTGCTGCGCGCCGAGCTCGACCGCCCCGTCATTTCGGCTGCCGTCTACGTGGCGAGCGAGATGGCCGGCCCGGGTTATTTGCTGCACCACGGCCGCGGCGATCTCGCGATCGAGGCGTCGCCGTCCAGCGAACGGCTCGCGCACGTGCTGCGCGAAGCGGGCATTCCGACCCGGATCGACGACGACGTGCGCGCGACGCTCTGGCGCAAGTTCATGCTGAATTGCGCGTACAACGCAATTTCCGCGATCGTGCATCTGCCCCTCGGCGAGATGCCGCATCGCGACGCGCTGCGCGCGACGATGGGCGCGGCCGTCGCCGAGTGTCTCGCCGTGGCGGCCGCCGAAGGCGTCCATTTCACCGAAGGGCCGGCGGAGATCGTCGCGCAAATCGAAGCGACGATTCCCGCCGGCCAGTATTCGTCCACCGCGCAGGATCTCGCGCGTGGCAAACCGTGCGAGATCGACCACCTGAATGGCGCGATCGTGCGGCGCGGGCTGGCCGCGGGCATCGATACGCCGGTTAACCGGACGCTCCATTTGCTCGTGAAGATGCTCGAAGCGAAGGCCGCCGCCCGCGCGTGACGGGCGGCGGTCGATGCAAACGCGCTTGCGCCGTGCAGGTTCGCCGCACCGCTCCCCGGTCGGCCCGCTTCGTCACCGGGTCGCGGCGTTTGCCGTTGCGCAGCGCCGGATACCGCCGGTCATCCCCGTTCGGCGAACAATCGCTCGAGCGCGGCGGCGATGCCTGCACCGTACGCCGGGTCCGCCCGCGAGCAGTTGTCGATGTGACGCTGCCGCACCGCCGGCGACACGCCGGCAATCTGCCGTGCGGTGGTGTCGAACAAACGCTGCCGCTGCCGTGCGTCCATCAGTCGGAACAAATCGCCGGGCTGCTGGTAATGGTCGTCATCGACGCGATGATCCCAGTGCGCGGCCGCGCCGTCGAGTTCGAGCGGCGGTTCGTCCTGTTGCGGCCGGTCCGACCACGCGCCGCTGCTGTTGGGCCAGTACGCGGGCGCGCCGCCGAGATTACCGTCGGTGCGCATCGCGCCGTCGCGGTGGTAGCTGTGGAACGGGCACTTCGGCGCGTTCACCGGAATATGCGCGAAGTTCACGCCGAGCCGGTATCGCTGCGCATCGCCGTAGGAAAAGAGGCGCGCCTGCAACATCCGGTCGGGCGAATAGCCGATGCCCGGCACGACGTTCGCGGGCGAGAACGCGGCCTGCTCCGTCTCGGCGAAGAAATTGTCCGGATTGCGGTTCAGTTCGAATTCGCCGACCTCGATCAGCGGAAATTCGGCCTTCGGCCATACCTTGGTCAGGTCGAACGGGTTGAACCGGAATGCTTTCGCCTGCGCATCGGTCATCACCTGAATGTACAGCGTCCAGCGCGGGAAATTGCCGGCCTCGATGCTGTCGTACAGATCGCGCTGATGGGTTTCGCGGTCCTTCGCGATCAGCGCCTCGGCCTGCGCATCGGTCAGGTTCTCGATGCCTTGCTGCGAGCGGTAGTGGAATTTCACCCACGTCCGTTCGTTCGACGCATTGATCATGCTGTAGGTATGGCTGCCGAAGCCGTGCATGTGCCGGTACGAGCGCGGAATGCCGCGCTCGCTCATGACGATCGTCACCTGGTGCAGCGCCTCGGGAAGCAGCGTCCAGAAATCCCAGTTGTTTTCCGCGCTGCGCATGCCCGTGCGCGGGTCGCGCTTGACGGCATGGTTGAGATCGGGAAAGCGCAGCGGATCGCGAAAGAAGAACACCGGCGTATTGTTGCCGACGATATCCCAATTCCCTTCCTCGGTGTAGAACTTCAGCGCGAAGCCGCGGATGTCGCGCTCCGCATCGGCCGCGCCGCGCTCGCCGGCCACCGTCGAGAAGCGGACGAACATCGGCGTCTGCTTGCCGATCCCGGAGAACAGTTTCGCCTTCGTATACCGCGAAATGTCGTGCGTCACGGTGAAGGTGCCGTATGCGCCGGCACCCTTCGCATGCATCCGGCGCTCCGGGATCACTTCGCGATCGAAGTGCGCGAGCTTCTCGATCAGCCAGACGTCCTGCAGCAACGCGGGGCCGCGCGGGCCGGCCGTCTGGATGTTCACGTTGTTGCTGACTGGTGCGCCGTTCGCATGCGCAAGTTCGCGCGGAACCCGATTCTCTGACATGTCCAGTTTCCCCCAACCGTCTGCGGTTTCGATTCGTCAGTCGCGCGCATCCCGCCACGGGTTCAGGTATCGCGCGTCGTGAGGACGGCCGTCGGCCGATCCATGCATCGATTAGAAACGGGCGATGTATCCGGGATTTGTCTGGCGTGTATCCGTTTGTACGCGCCGCGCCGTCACGCCTGTTCGGACCATGCCGGCACGCACCCGCGATGCGGTGAAGCCGTAGCGGCGGCGTCGCGCGCCGCACGGGATCGCCTCATCGCGACATCGCGGTGCCGACAACCTCGGCGTGCCCCTTCGTGTTGCTTACGATCGTTCATCGGCGGCGATCCGCTCGCCGAGCGCGCCGAGGTCCGTCTCGCCGGACGCCGCGATCAGCGCGTAGGCCAGGCTGGCCCGGCGCCAGGTCACGACATCCATGTTGCCGACCTGCCGACGGCCGGGCGCGGTATCGGGTCGTTCGTCCTTCATCACGCACAGCGCGACGGGCAGGCCCTTCTCGGGCAGATAGACGATCTGCACGAGCGGCTTGCGGTTGAAGTTCAGGCGCTGGATGCGCTTGAACGTCAGACCGGCCGCGCGCAAGTCAGGAATCCGGATCGGCAGCCCGTCGACACGGTGAACGCTGTCGACCGTACGCGCGACGGCAGCGAGATTCGATGCGTCGGACGCCACCGTATCGCGCGTGTACAGCTGCTGGCAGTTCACGGCCGCCGTGATCCATGGCGACATCGTCGCCTGCGCGGTCACGGATTCGCGCTGTGCCGCGACATCGCGCACAGCCGTGTCCGGGGCGTAGCGCAGGATGGCGCCGCAACTGAACGCGCCGGCGACGAAGGCCACCGCGAGCCACGGCACCATCGCACGCATGGGTGAGCGCCCGGGCGGCGAGGCCGGCACCGCGGCGCGCCGATCGTCTGCGTTCGCGAACGGCGCCGCCGGCGCGGCATGCGCGTGCGCGAGCCCGTCGACCTCGCGGACGAGGCGCGGCGGCACGGGCGGCACCGGCTGTCGCTCGAACGCACGGCGATACGGCAACACCGACGCTTCGAACAACGCAACGCGCGCGGCGATCTCTGCCGACGTTTCGATCGCCCTGTCGACTTCGGCGCGTTCATGCGGCGCAAGTTCGCCATCCACGTATGCCATGAGCAGGATGTCGTCCATTTTCATGCCCCCTGGTCTTCGGCATTCGCCGCGCGCGTTGCACGCGGTGCGCCTTGCTCGCCGAACAGCGCACCGATCGCCTGGCGTGCACGCGACAACCGGCTCATGACCGTGCCGAGCGGTACGTCGAGCACGTTGGCCGCTTCCCTGTACGTGAAACCCTCGACGCCGACCAGCAACATGACGACGCGCTGCGCTTCCGGCAACTGCTGCACCGCCCGGACGATCTGTGCATCGAGCGCCTGCTGCTCGAAGGTTGACGCCGCGGGATCGGCCACGGTTTCCAGCAGTTCATCGTCCCAGTCCATGCCCGCGCGCCGCCGCACGCTGCGCGCGCGAAGCTCGTTGAGCCACGTGGACTGGACGATGGAGAACATCCAGCTGAGCGGCGCGGTTTCCGGCTGTAACTGATGGGCGCGTTCGAGTGCGCGCACGCACGCACACTGCACGAGATCCTCGGCATCGTGCCGATCGCCGGCGAGGCGCAGCGCGAAAATCCACAGCCGCGGCAGCATTGCAGGGAGCATCGCGGACAGTTCGGCGGCGGTCATCGACGTCGAGCCCCCCGCGGTTGCGCCGGGCCGGCGTTGATCGACTGCAGTATCTGACGTGTGTGCATGGGTGTTGGCGAAATTGACCGGGCAGCGCCCCTCCAGCCCGTAAACAGCTGGACGGCCCGGATATTCCATCTGCATCACGATGTATCCATGCCGCGCACGTACGCAATACGATACAAATCGGTCGGCACGCGGCCGACACGGGCTCGCCCACGCGCGGGTTTTTCCAGGAGAATGGCGCTGCAACGGCGAGCACCCTTTCGCGTGTTCGTCCAGGACAACTTCCACGGAGAGACTACCGATGTACCGACATGCACTCGCCACGCTGGTCTTCACCGGCATCGCGATCTCGAATGCAGCGTGCGCGCAGACCATCAAGCCGATCAAGGCGTCGGCCTCCGACCTCGCCGGCGCCATCTTCGCGCGCGGCGACGCGGCGAAGCAGGATGCCGCTCCCGGGCACGATGCGGATGCCGTGACGTTCACGTCCACCGACACGGCCTTCCAGACCGGCGTGTACCGATCCGGGCCCTCGCACGAGGAAATCGCCGGTCCGCAAGGGCTGCCGTACAACGAATTCCTGTACTTCCTGTCCGGCAGCGTGAAACTGACGTCGTCCGACGGTTCGGTGATGGTCGTGAAGACCGGCGAAGCGGTCACGCTGCCGAAGGGATGGACCGGGCATTTCGACACGCCGGGCTATACCAAGCTCTACGCCACGTACAACCCCGACGACGCGAAACCCGCCCCCTCCGCCTCGCAACCTCCGGCAGCGGCGCGATAGCGCACGGGGCTCAGCACGCCGCCGGCGCCATCCGCTTCCGGTGTTCGACGATGGAAAGTACCAGCGCCGCCAATCCGCATGCGGCGATGAGCGTGAGCAGCATCGTCCGGCCCAGGTTGACCAGCACCAGGCTGCCGAGCGCCGGGAAGCCGAACACGCCGACGAAATAGGACGCGACGAACCACGTGAGCACCGCGTGCCGGTGCCGCGTGTGCGCGCTGTTGACGGCTTGCGCCTGCACGATCGGATAGATCAGGCCGTAGCCGGTGCCGAGCAGCACGGCGCTGGCCGAGTGAAGCAGCGCGTTGTGCGGCACCGCGAACGTCACCGCGACGCTCAGGATCATGAAGCCGAGGAGGATCTGCGTGGTCGCGTCGACGCGCATCCGGATCACGAGCGCGCCGAGCAGCCAGCGAATGATGACGACCGTCGCCGAATACAGGCCGAAGAACGTTCCGGCCTTCACGCCGGTTTCCGTCGCCATCGACATCTGGAACGTCATCAGCCCCGAGAACACGCTCGAGCCGAGCGCGATGATGGCGATCGGATAGATCGCGTTCGTGCGGGCGATCGCCGCCATCTCGCGAACCCACCGGTCGCGCGCCGGCCGTGCGGCCGGCGGCGACGCCGGCGACAGGCGGCCGAAATACTCGAGCATCAGCGCGGCCATCGCGCACAAGCCGCCGACGGTGCAAAACACGGTGCCGGTCGTCCAGTGCCAGTTGCGTATCGCGAGCGCCGCAACCGCCGGCCCGCCGCCGACGCCGGCCATCTGGAACGACCCGAACCGCAGGAACCAGCGCTCGCGCTCGTGATCGGTGGTGCGCTCGGCGAGCATCATCGGCGCGGCCAGATAGAAGCCGCCCCAGCCGACTCCGACGAGCAGCCCGGGCACGGCGCTCAACGAGCCGGTGCGCCCGATCAGCGCGAAGCCGACGACGCCCGCGCCGACCATCAGCGCGGCCAGCGCGGTGGTGCGGGCCGTGCCGATCCAGCGGGCCAGCCACGCGACGAGCGGCAGGCCGAGCAGCGCACCGACCAGCGCCTGGACGAGCGCGATGCCGGTATCGATCTCGCCCCCGCCCGCCGAACGGAAATGCATCGACAGCAGGAACGTCGCGCCGTATCCGCACGCGGTCAGCAGCGCGCCGAGCAGCACGAACGACGCAACGCGCGGGGACATCGTATCCGCACCGGCCATCACGCCCCCTGTTCGTTTCGACATGCCGTATCGGCTCACGCGACCGCAAGCGGCAGCGTCACTGTCGCCTCGAGGCCGCCGGTGCTGCGATTGTTCAATTGCAGTTCGCCCTGCATCGCCCGCGTCAACCGACGCGCGATCGCGAGCCCGAGCCCCGAGCCCGGCGCACGCGCGGCCGTCTGCGGCGCGCGGTACCACGGCTTGAACACCGCCTCGAGCTCCGCCGGCACGATGCCCGGCCCGGAATCCACGACCGTCAGCATCACGCGCCGCGCGTCGACCTGCACGCATACGCGAACGTCGTCCCCATAACGCAATGCGTTGTCGATCAGGTTGACGAGCACACGGCGCAGCGCATGCGGGAAGGTCACGAGCGGAAGGCCCACGCGTCCGTCGAGGCCGATGCGCTGGCCGGCGTCGCGATAGTTGCCGACCAGCGCACCGAGCAGCGCATCGGCGTCGACGCGGCGCGGCGGCTCCGGCACGCTGCATTGCAGCCGTGCGCACACAAGGCTCGCCTCGACGAGCTCATTCATCTCCGCCAGATCGCGCTCGATCGCGTCGCGCAACGCGCCGTCCTCCAGCATCCCGCTGCGCAGCATCAACCGTGTGAGCGGCGTACGCAGGTCATGCGCATAGGCGGCCAGCACGTGCAGCAATTCCGTCATGCGCTCGGCGTGCTGGCGGTGCGCGCCGTCGATCGCGCGCGCGAGTTTCGCCACCGACGGCGCACCGCGCTGGATCAACGTGTCGGGCAGCGATTCGATGCCGTTGTCCCCGATCGCATCGGCCAGGCGGCCGACGGTCGCGTCCAGTCTCATCAGGCGGAGCAGCTTCAGCCCCAGTACCGCCGCGACCAGTGCAACCAGGCCCGCGAATGCAGCGGCGATCAACAGCTCGTGCGTCGCCGCCGTCTGCCACGCGCGCGCGAGCATCGCGCGCACGTCGTACATCGCCGCCGCAGCCAGCAGTACACCGGTTGCGAGCATGAAGCGCACCGGCCAGACGACGAACTCGCGCGCATGCGCGAAGATCGTGCGGACGAGGGTGCGCAGCGCGCGCGTGAGCCTGGACTCAAACAAGGCTTCTGACGATAAAGTCGGAAAGTTCGCCATCTTGGTTCTCCTGTCGCCGTCGCCGCGGACGGTACGAGACAGATGAAAACACGCAGCGGGGCCGCGCACCATCAAACAAGCGGCCATTCATCCCCTACGAAGGTTTAGGTTGGCAGCGCGGCACGGCCGCCGATCAGACGTAACCGAGCGCGCGCGCGAGCCACGTTTCGAGCTCCCGCGCATCGAGCGGCTTTTCCAGCAGGCACAGCGCGGTGCTCGCGCGCACGCGCTCGCGTTCGCGCGCCGTCGCGAACGCCGTGACGAACAGGGTAGGAATGCGCAGGCCCAGCGCGTCGATTCGCGCCAGCAGGTCGATGCCGTCCATCGCCGGCATCTGGACGTCGCAGATCAGGCAACCCGCGCGGCGCGACACGTCCGACGCGAGGAATGCCGCTCCCGACGCGAACTCGCACGCGTTCCCGCCCAGCGACCGCACGAGGCTTCTCACGGCGGCGCGCACGAACGGGTCGTCGTCGACAATCGCTACGAGATCGGTGGCTGAGAGTGAAAGAGGCATCCGTGCTGATGGCGAGGGGAACGGACCGGCCCGTCCCACATACTGCGATCCAGATCGCCAGCATACCCGCGCGCTGCCGCGCCGCCACCATATCTACGTATGGGTCGACCTTGCGCCGACCGCGCTCGGCCCGGGCCGGTTCACGCTAATCGCCGGCGGGCAGCTCGATGCCGAGCGCACTCATCTTGCGCACCAGTTCGGCGACCGAACGGCATTTCATCTTTCGCATCGCCTGGCCGCGATGGATCTTCGCCGTGATCTCCGCAATGCCCATGTTCCCCGCCACCTGCTTGTTCATCAGCCCCGTCGCGACGTGTTGCAGCACCTCGCGTTCGCGCGGCGTCAGCGATTCCCAGCATGCGCGCAGGTCGAGCAGCGACTGGCTGGCCTCCAGGCGCTTCGCGTCGCGCTCAAGCGCCGCCACCACTGCATCGATCATTTCCTGGTCGTGAAACGGCTTGGTCAGGAAATCCACCGCGCCCGCCTTCATCGCCTTCACCGTCATCGCGATGTCGCCGTGCCCCGTCATGAAGATGATCGGCATCTGCGGACCGCCGTTCTCGACCAGCGACTTCTGGAACGCGATCCCGCTTTGCCCGCGCAACCGCACGTCGAGCACGAGGCACGACGGGCCGCTGCCCTTCGGCGCCGCGAGAAATGCTTCGGTCGACGCAAATGCGTGCACCTCCAGGTCGATCGAGCGCAGCAGGCCGGTCAACGCGGCCCGCACGAATTCGTCGTCGTCGACGACGTAGACGACACGGCCGCTTTGGTCTTCGGATGAAGGCGCCACGTTTGGCATTCTGATCTCGGGCATTGCAATTCTTCGCTTGTGAATGTGCTGGAGCGGCCGCGGTCGGTTCGACGGCATCGCGACGCACGCCGCGCGGCGCGCGGCACCCTTGAAAACACGCCCCCCCCGCGGATTATTCCAGCCGCCCTCCGCCGCGGCAACCGCGGGCCGCGCACCCGCGGTTCATGCCCCGCCTCGACTTCGTCACGCGCGCGGCACTCGCGCGTACGGCGGCGCCGGCGCGCAGACGAACGCGAACGTCGCCTGCCCGACCCGCTCCGCTTGCGCCCGCCGTCGCGCGCATCTGTATCCGCATGTATCGGGTTTTCGCATCGATACATGACCTTGCAAAACGGCGCGCACCGGACACATGCGAGATACCTGCCAGGCGCTCAATACACACACGGCGGCACCTGACGCCAACCACGACGCGGCGGCCCCATGCGGGCGTCGCCATCGGGTGCCGCGACGACGTTCCCATCCATCCCGCTCCAGGAGATTCACATGAATGCCTCGAAAATCACCTTCGTGCTCGCCGCCCTTGCAACCACCGCATCGGTGTACGCGGCGTCCCCCGCCGAGTCGGCCGCCGCCGGTTACGACGCACCGGCTGCCACGCAATGGGCGCCCGTCGCCGCGATGCCGAAGACCCGCTCGGAAGTCCGCCACGAGCTCGCGCTCGCGCGTCGGAACGGCGAGCTCGACGCGCTCAGGAAGCTCTATTCCGGGCATTGATCGCCCATCCTGCCAACCGGCCGGGTACCGGCGCGCACCGCCGGCATCCGCGCCGTCACCGCGTTGCCCCCGCGACTTCGGGCACGCCGCCTTCCCATGAAGCGAACCGAACTTGCAACGATGCTTCCCGACCTGCTGCCGCGCCTGCGGTCGTTCGCGATGCGGTTGACCGCGAATCGACACGACGCGGACGAGCTCGTGCAGCGCGCCTGCCTTCGCGCCCTCGAACGCGCGCATCAGTTGCGGGCCGGCACATCGCCCGTCAGCTGGGTCTTCTCGATCATCCATTCGATCTGGCTCAACGAACTGCGCCGGCGCAATCATCGCGATCGCCTGCTGCTCGAATGGAGCCACGCAGCGGCGGAGACGGTCGCCGATCCGCGCGCCGCATCCGAGACGCGCGTCGCCGTCGGCCAGATCCTCGCCGCCGTCGAGCGGTTGCCGGCATCGCAGCGCAGTGCGCTGCTGCTCGTCAGCATCGACGGACTCAGCTATCGGCAAGCCGCCGCCGCACTGGACGTCCCGGTCGGCACCATCATGAGCCGGATATCGCGGGCGCGCAAAGCGATTCGCGTCGCGCTCGATGCATCCGGCACGGCGCACGCGCGGCTTGCACGACCGGCCGCGGAATAAACCGCGCGCGTCGCGTGTTCAGTGTAGGCAAGCGCTTCCGCAACGACGGAGGCACCCGGCCCTTCACGACTCGAAACCCACATGTCAGCGCTTTCCAGGATGCTACTCGTCTATGACGGAACCGATGAGGCTCAGGCCGCGCTTGCGCGATGTTCGGCGCTGTCGCGCGCGCTGTCCGCGGCGGTCGACGTCGTGGCCGTGGTCGACCCGGCAACCGCGAACGCGCAGTCGGCCGGGCTGCTCAGCGATCTCGCGCACCGTCGTCTCGAGGAGTTCGCCCGGGACGAACTGCAACGCGCGCTCGGCACGCTCGCCGACGACGGCATCGTCGCGCGTGGCTTCGTGCGCTTCGGACGTGCGGCCGATGCCGTCGCCGCGCATGCGATGACGACGCGCGCCGACCTCGTCGTCGTCGGGCACCGGGCCCGCAGCGGAATCGCGCGCTGGTGGCGCGGGCGCCCCGTCCATTTCGATCTGGCCGAGCGCCTTCGCGGCGTGTCCCTGATCGTCGTGACGGTCGATGCGGCGTAGGCCCGTCACGCGGCCGCCTCGACCCGCTCGACCGCGTCGTGCACCGGTGCGTCGCTGCATGGCGCAATGGTCGCGGCGAGGATCATGCGCTGCCGATTGGCACTCAGGCAGACATCGCTGGCGCGCGGACGAAACACGCGGTCACCGCGCTCGATCGTGCGCCCCGTCAACGCGCAGACCGCCGGCGCGCGTGCGCGGCTCCTGCACCAGATCTGCTCGGTGTATCGCCCCGAACGCGCATCGCTCCATGACACGCTGATCAACGACGACGAAAGGCGCTCGATCACCGCGATCGCGGAAAGCGGCTCGTCTCGCGCGAATGCGCGATCGTCGTCGTCCAGGCGCAAGCCGAGGCGACGCGACTTGTATCGCGTGCGCTGCGCCTGCAGGCACACGTCGCGTTGCTCCAGCGAAGGATGGAGGACATTGATCAACGTGCGAATCATGATGTCTGCTTCAGGCAGTGTCGCCATCACCCTTTCTCCCACCGATCGGGTCAGTCGTATGAAAGCGGGCGCACGCATGCCGCCGGCGATGCGCCCGCGCGTCGCTCAGGCGCCGCCTTCCTCGCGCAGCGTGAGCCGGCTGTTGACCGACGTGACGCCGCGCACCTTGCGCGCCGCCTCGACCGCCAGACGATCCTGGTCTTCGCTCGTGATCTGGCCCGACAGCGTGACGCGTCCGGTCGCCGCGTTGCCGAACACCGCGATCGGCATGCCTTCCAGCCCCTTCGTCCGGTACAACGCCTTCTCGACCGTGCGCGAGAACGTGCGGTTGGCTGCCCGTACCGCCTTCTTCGACGTGCCGGCCGCCGGCGTGGACGTGACCGCGGCGTTCGCGCCGGCCGTATCGAGCCGCTCGTCGGCGAACGCGCGCAGGTTGACGCCTGCGATCAGGACAACGGCCAGGCCGCCGGTTACGACGATGTGTCGGAGTTTCATGATGGATTCCTTGGATGTCTGGTATCGAGTCGACCACTACGCATGTGCCGGTGACGCGCATCGTCACGATGCGAACGGATCGCGCGTGCGCAGCTTCGCGCATCAGGCGCGACGCATGCCGCGAAACCGTCGTCGTTGCGATCCGTGTACCGGTGGAACCAGCATAAGGGGATGCGTCGACGCGCTCCATAGCATCTGCAGGTGTTCGGGGTGATGCATCGGCATGAGGTATCGCATACGTTGGTATAGGCATCCGGTCCGTTCATGCGCATCCGCTCGCGATCGTGCCTGGCCCGCTCACATCGGAAACAGCGGAAGCGTCACCGTTGCCCGCGTTCCGCCGTCCGGCCGCGGCGTCAGCGCGAGCTGACCGTGATGCGCGTCGACGATGGATTTGCAGATCGACAATCCCATGCCCATTCCGTGCGGCTTCGTGGTGAACAGCGGCTCGAAGAGACGCGCGGCCAGCTGCGGATCGAAGCCGTCGCCGCGATCGTCGATCCGGATGCACACCCGGTTCCGGTCCGACTCGCACGTCAGTACGATGACACGCTCGTGCTCGGGCGTGCGAAGCATGGACTCGGCGCCGTTCATCAGCAGGCTGATGATCGCCTGCTGCAACTGCGTGCGTTCGCCGCGCATCGGCAGCGGCGCCGCGCATCCGTCGATCCGCAAACGCACCTTCATCGCGTCGAGCGTGCTTTCCAGGATGTCGGCCGTCTCGCGCAGTGCATCCGCGAGATCGAACTCGGCGAACACCGGCGCCGCCTGCCGCGCCTTCGCGCGCAACGCGCTGATGATGGTCCGCGCACGCACCGCGCATGCGCAGATGTGCGCGAGCATCTCGCGGGCCGCGTCGATATTCGGCACGCCGCGATCGAGCCAGTTCAGCCCGGCGCGCGCCGACGTGTCGATCGCCGTGACCGGCTGCGCGACCTCGTGCACGATCGACGCCGCCAGCTCGCCGTACGCGGTGAGCCGGCCGACGCGATCCATCTCGGACTGTGCGTCGCGCATCGCCGCTTCCATCGTGGACAGCCGCGCGTGCTGCGCGGCAAGCTCGTCGCGCAACCGCAGGTTCTCCAGGACGAACCCCGCGTGCAGCGCGATCATCTCCACGAGCGCGACCTTCGCCGGCGTGAAGATGCCCGGCAAGTCGCCGTGTTCGAGATACAGCGCACCGAGCAATGCGCCGTTGCATCGGATCGGCACGCAGATCACCGCGCGCGGCTTGCGCCGGCGCACGTAGTCGTCGGTGCGCCATTGGTCGGCCGCGCAGGCGTCGCGCAGCACGAGTCCGTTGCGCAGGTGCACGGCGGCGGCGACGATCGGAACCGGCAGTCGATCGGCCGGCGGTCGCTCCCGGCGCGGCGCATTCGGCGCGGTCGCGTCGGCGGCCCGCTCCCAGCCGCCTTCACGCAGGACCGCGATCGCCCCCCACGTGGCCGCCGCGCCGTGCATCGCGGCATCGAGCAGCGCGCCGATGCGCGCTGCCGGCGGCACCTCGTCGGCCATCGCGCGCGACACGTGACGCAACACGTGCATGTCCGGCGCGAGCAGCGATCGACCCATCAGTTCGTCGAGGACCGGGCTCATGTCGGGACCGGCCGCGTCGGCGGCCGATTTCCACACCGTCCGCGCAGCGAAAGCGCTGCAGGAATCGTCGAGTTCGTTGTTCATGCGTCTATCTCCCGCGTACCGGATTTCGGCCTCGTCCGACCTGAATTCTACGTTTCATGTAGTGAGTACTCCACAAACGAATGTTAGCAGCACTTTCTCGAAATAAAAATGTGAAGATACGTTTCCGGTGCGTTATCCTGCGGCCAACCACCTCAAACCACAACGATAAAGCATTGATTCATATCGATATTTATCTTTTGTTGCGCACCGCTCGCGAGATCAGTAGAATCCTCACATTCATGTAGCGTTCCCTGTATCAAATTCAAGGAATGCCGCCATCTCGGGTATTTTCATGCGGCATGGCCATACGGCCGTGCCGGTGTAGGAACGGTATGACTCAGGCAGCAAAAGGCAAGGCGGTGCGCGGAACCGGTGTCCGGGAGGCAGCGGCACAGGAAACCCGCGACAAGATCCTGCGCGCGGCGACCAAGGTGTTCGCGCGCTACGGCTACGAAGGCGGCAGCGTGGAGCGGATTTCCAGGCTGGCGAAGTCCTATGACCGGATGATCTACTACTACTACGGGAGCAAGGAGGGGCTGTTCGTCGCGGTGCTCGAGGGCATCTACCGGCGGATGGACGAGGCGGAGCTCAGGATGGCGCCCGACCCTTCCGATCCCGTCGAAGCGCTGAAGTCCGTGATCCGCTTCAAACTGGACTACTATTGGCGCAATCCCGATTTCATCACGCTGCTGAATACCGAGAACCTGCACCAGGGCAAGCACTTGTCGAAGCTCGAGCGGCGCGGCGAATATTCGTCGCACGCGGTGCAGATCGTCACACGGATTCTCGACAGCGGTGTCGAACAGGGGTTGTTCCGCAGCGGGTTGAACGCGCGCGACGTATTCCTGCTGATCATTTCGGCCGCGTATTTTTATACGTCGAACCGTTATACGCTGTCCGCATTCCTCGGCGAGGAACTGAACGCGCCGGATGCCATGCGCCGCTGGGAAGCGTTCGTGATCGACAGCGTGCTGCGGGTCGTCCGCAAGGATGCATCGACCGGCGATTGAATGCGTTGCGTGCCGAGATCGGCGCGCGTAATCATGAAGATTCCCACACCGTCGTGATGAACTATCTTCGCGCCCACACCCTCGACGAAGTATTCGGCGCGCTCGCCGCCGAACCGCGGCCGCGCATCGTGTGCGGGGCCACGGACGTCTTCGCGGAGCTCGCGCTCGTGCCTGCCCGGTCGTCATGGCTGGACGTCAGCCGCATCGACGCGCTGCACGGCATCGCGCTGCGCGACGACGTCGTCCGGATCGGCGCGGCCAGCACGTGGGCCGCGATCGCGCGCACGGCATGGCTGCCGACGGCGCTCACGGAAGCCGCCGCCACCATCGGGCCGCGGCAGATTCGGGTGCAGGGAACGATCGGCGGAAACGTGTGCCACGCGTCGCCGGTCGCGGACGGCATCCCCGCGCTGCTCGCGCTCGACGCGCACGTCGAACTGGCGAGCGTGCGCGGCGTGCGCCGCTTGCCGTTGGCCGAATTCCTGCTAGGCAATCGCGTGGTCGCGCGCGATGCGGACGAACTGCTGGTTGCCGTGCTGTTCGTACAACCGCCCGCGCACGATCGCACGTCGTTCATCAAATACACGAATCGCGACGGCCCGGCGATCGCCGTCGTATCGGCCGCCGCGCGGCTGCGCGTCGATGCCGCCGGCACGATAGCGGCAGCGGCCGTCGCCGTGGGCGGCGCATCCGGCGTCGCGCGCCGGATGCGGGCGCTCGAGGCCGCGCTGGCCGGCCGCCGGTGCGACGACCTGGCCGACACGATCGCAGCGGCGCCGCTCGCGGAGCTGACGCCGGTCGACGACTGCCGCGCGACGGCAGTGCATCGCCTTCATCTCGCGCGGCTGGCCGTGTCGCGCGCCTTCACATGCTGCATCGAGGAGAACGCCCGTGGCCCACTCCCCGCCTGACCCGCTTGCCGACGTACGCGATACGACAGCGGACGACAGCGCTCCGGCTCGCCCCGAACCGGACTGGTTCGAACTCAACGGTACGCGGCGCGGCCTGCCGGCAGACCGCGCGCAGCGGCTGATCGACCACCTGCGCGCCGACCTGCGCCAGTTCGGCACCAAGGAAGGGTGCCGCCAGGGCGATTGCGGCAGTTGCACGGTGATCGTCGACGGCGAGGCGCGCTACGCGTGCCTGATTCCCGTCGCGCAGGTCGCGGGGCGCCGCATCGTCACGGTCGAAGGCCTGGCCGACGGCACGCGGTGCGGCAGCCGCCTGCAGGACGCGTTGCTCGCCCATCAGGCGGTGCAATGCGGTTTTTGCACGCCGGGCATGCTCACCGCGGCGGCGGCCGCGATCGACGCCGGCGAAGTCACCGACCGTGCGAGCGCGCGGGCCGCGATCGACGGCGTGCTGTGCCGCTGCACGGGTTACCAGAAGATCGTCGATGCCGTGACCGAGGTCGGCTGCGGGGCGGCCGCGCGCGGGCGGACGCCCGCGCCGGCCGAAGGGCCGTCCGTCGGCGTCCCGCTCACGCGCCTCGACGGCCCCGGGAAAGTCGACGGCAGCCAGCGCTTCGGCGCGGATGCGTATCCGGCCGACAGCCTGTTCCTGCGCGCCGTGCGTTGCCCGCATCACCGCGCGCGTTTCACGTTCGGCGACCTCGCCGCATTCGTCGACGCGCATCCGGGCGTGCATCGCATCCTCACGCACGCCGACGTGCCCGGCCTCAACGTGCACGGCGTCGCGACCCCGTATGCGGACCAGCCCGTGCTGGCGGAGCACGAGGCGCGCCACCATCTCGAAGCGGTCGCGCTGGTGGTCGGCGAGCGCGCGGCGATCGCCGCGCTCGACCTCGATCGCTTTCCGGTGCGGTGGGAACCGCTGCAGCCGGTCCTCGCGGTCGACGATGCGAGGCGTGACGACAGCCCGCAACTGCACGCCGATCGCCCCGGCAACGTGCTGATCGAGGGACTCGTGCGCCGCGGCGATGCCGAGCACGCGTTACGGGACGCCCGCCACGTCGTCACGGCCACGTTCGCATCGAGTTTCGTCGAGCATGCGTATCTCGAACCGGAGGCTGGCTGGGCGAGACGCGTGGGCGACACCGTCGAGATTCATTCGTCGACGCAAGCGCCGCATCCGCATCGCGCCGATCTCGCGCGCATTCTCGCGATCCCGCCCGAACAGGTGCGCGTCGTCGCGACGGCGGTCGGCGGCGGCTTCGGCGGCAAGCTGGACATGACGGTCCAGCCGCTGCTCGCGATCGCGGCGTGGCATCTCGGGCGGCCCGTCGCGATGGTGTTCTCGCGCGAGGAATCGATGGCCACGTCGACCAAGCGCCATCCGGCGCGCATCACGTCCAGCATGGCGGCCGATGCCGACGGCCGGCTGCGCGCGGTGACGTTCGACGGCGACTACAACACCGGCGCGTTCGCGTCGTGGGGAACGGCCGTCGCGAACCGCGTGCCCGTGCATGCCGGCGGGCCGTACGTGATTCCCCACTACACGGCGCGCTCGCGCGCGATTCATACCCACGTCACGCCGGCCGGCGCCTTTCGCGGCTTCGGCGTGCCGCAGACGACGATGTCGCAGGAACAGCTGATCGACGAGCTCGCGTTCGCGACCGGCATCGATCCGCTCGAATTCCGCGCGATGAACGCGCTGCGGCCCGGCGACGCGCTGCCGACGGGCCAGGTGCTCGACGACAGCGTGGGGCTCGTCGCGTGCCTCGATGCGCTGCGCCCCGCGTGGCGCGACGCGCACGCGCGGCTCGCGACGCTCAATGCGGCGTCGCCGGGGCATCTGCGCCACGGCGTCGGCGTGGCCGCCTTCTTCTACGGCTGCGGCAACACCGCGTTGCCGAACCCGTCGACCGTGCGCTTCGGCATCCGGCCCGACGGCACGATCGTCCTGCACCAGGGCGCGGTGGACGCCGGCCAGGGCGCGAACACCGTCATTCCGCAAATCGCCGCCGACGCACTCGGCGTGCCGGTCGACCGCCTGCACTTCGTCGGGCCGGACACCGCACTGTCGCCGGATTGCGGCCGCACGTCGGCGTCGCGCCAGACCCTCGTCACCGGTCGCGCCGCCTTTCTCGCCGGCACGATGCTGCGCCGCCGGCTGCTCGCGTTCGCCGGCGCGGCTTCCGATGCGCGCATTTCGGCCGATGCGTGCGGCATCGCCGTCGACGGCCGCCCGCTCGACCTGCGTGCGCTGCCGGTCGACGCGCACGGCTACGCGATCGCGGCCGAGGAAAGCTTCGATCCGCCGACCACGTCGCTCGATGCGGCGGGGCAAGGCACGCCGTACGCGACCTACGCGTTCGGCGCGCAAATGGCGGAAGTCGCGGTTGATTGCGACAGCGGGCGCGTGCGCGTGGTGAAGGTCGTGGCCGCGCACGACGTCGGCAGGATGGTGAATCCGACACTGCTCGAAGGCCAGATCGAAGGCGCGGTCGCGCAAGGCATCGGCATGGCGCTGATGGAGAAGTACCGCCCCGGCGAGGGCAACAATCTGCACGACTACGTGATTCCGACGGTGCACGACATGCCCGACGTGCAGTCGATCTTCATCGAGGCGCCGACGGCTATCGGCCCGTACGGCGCGAAAGGCATCGGCGAGCCGGCGCTGGTTCCGACGGCGGCGGCCATCCTGAATGCGATTCATCATGCAACCGGCGTGCGCATCCGCGAAGCCCCCGCCACGCCGGACGTCGTGCTGCGCGCGCTCGCCGCCCGCACCTCGGTTGCCGCGCTTCGATAGCGGCGTTCCTACCTGGCGAACAAGAACGATGACGACAACGAGACAAGCCGATCAAGCATCGCTGGGCGCCGCACGGCGCTCGTCCTGGTACGCGGAACTCGATCCGGCCGGCAAGCGCGCCTTCAAGGCCGCATTCGCCGGCTGGGCGACCGATGCGTTCGATTTCATGGTGTTCAGTTTCGTGCTGGCCTCGCTGATCGACCTGTGGGGCCTCGATCGCGGCAAGGCCGGGCTGTTGAGCACCGTGACGCTGATCTTCTCGTCGGTGGGCGGGTGGATCGCCGGCATCCTCGCGGACCGCTACGGGCGCGTCAAGGTATTGCAAGGCACGATCCTGTGGTTCTCGGTCTGCACGCTCGCGATCGGCTTCGCGCAGGACTTCGAACAGATTTTCGTGCTCCGCGCGCTGCAAGGACTCGGCTTCGGCGGCGAATGGGCGGTGGGCGCCGTGCTGATCGGCGAGACCGTCGCACCGGCCCATCGCGGCAAGGCGGTCGGCCTCGTGCAGAGCGGCTGGGCCGTCGGCTGGGGCTGCGCGGCGGTGCTCTACGGCATCGCGTTCTCAGTGCTGCCCGAGTCGCTCGCGTGGCGCAGCCTGTTCTGGGTCGGCATCGTGCCGGCGCTGCTCGTGCTGTATGTGCGCAAGCACGTGGCGGAACCGGAAGCGTTCGTGCAGGCCGACGCCGCGCGCCGGCAAGGCGCGGGCCAGCCGTCGGTGTGGACGATCTTCTCGCGTTCGCACGCGCGCCGCACCGTGCTGGCCGCGCTGCTGTGCACCGGCATCCAGGGTGGTTTCTATGCGATGTCCACGTGGCTGCCGGCCTTCCTGAAGATCGAGCGGCACCTGTCCGTGCTCGACACCGGCGCGTATCTGTTCGTGATCGTCGTCGGGTCGTTTTGCGGCTATGTCGTCGGCGCGTACCTGTCCGACTGGTGGGGGCGCCGACGCAACTTCATGCTGTTCTCGGTGCTGTCGCTCGCGTCGGTGTGCCTGTACCTGACGCTTCCGCTTTCGAATGCGCAGATGCTGTGGCTTGGCTTTCCGCTGGGCTTCTCGTCCTGCGGGATCTTCAGCGGAGTCGGCGCATACCTGACGGAGCTGTACCCGTCGACCGTACGCGGCAATGCGCAGAGCTTCACGTACAACTTCGGCCGCGGCATCGGCGCGCTGTTTCCGAGCCTCGTCGGCATGTTGAGCCATTCGCTGGGGCTCGCGTCCGCGATCGCGATCTTCGCCGGCGCGGCCTATGGCGTGGTGCTGCTGGCTGTGCTGCTGCTGCCGGAGACGAAGGCGCGGTCGCTTTGAGTCCGGGGCGGCCCGTCACGCGAGCGCCGCTTCGCGCAGACGGAACTGCGCGACCGCCGCGCTCAGCCGCGCGCCCTGTTCGTCGAGCGACAGCGCCGCGGCCGCCGCCTCCTCGACCAGCGCGGCATTGCGCTGCATCGTCTGCTCCATCTGGATCACCGCGGCGTTCACCTGCTCGATGCCCGACGACTGCTCGTCGAATGCCTGGCTGGTTTCGCCCATGATCGCGTTGACGCGCTCGACCGCCGCGACGAGCTCGGCCATCGCCGAGCCGGCCAGCGCGACGAGGCCGCTGCCGTCTTCGACGCGTCGCGCGGAATGGCCGATCAGCTCGCGAATTTCCTTCGCCGCGGCGGCACAGCGCTGCGCGAGCCCGCGCACCTCGGTCGCGACGACCGCGAACCCGCGCCCCTGCTCGCCCGCGCGCGCGGCTTCGACGGCGGCGTTCAACGCGAGAATGTTCGTCTGAAACGCAATGCTCTCGATCACGCCGACGATGCCGGAGATGCGCGTGGAGCTCTGCGAGATTTCGGACATCGTCTCGACGACGCGCTGCATCGCTTCGCCGCCGCGCGACGCGATGCCGGCCGCGCCCTCGACGTACGTGCGCGCATCGCGCGCGTTGTCCGCGTTCTGGCGCACGGCCGCCGTCAGTTGCTCGACGCTCGCGGCCGCCTGCTGCAGCGATACGGCCTGCTGCTCGGTGCGCGCGGACAGGTCGACGTTGCCGCTCGCGATCGTGCGCACGTCGCCGACGATCGTCTCGGTGCTCGCGCGCACCTGGCTCACGGTATCGACGAGGCCGTCCTGCATCCGCTTCAGCGCGTTCAGCAGATACGCCATCTCGTTCTCGCCCGGCACGACGACCGCGCCGGTCAGGTCGCCTTTCGAGATTTTCTCGAACTGATCGACCGCGAGGTTGATCGGCTCGATGATCGCTTTCGCAAGCACGCGCTGCGCAACGAAGCCGACGACGAGCGCCAGCACCGCGACCACGCCCATCCCCCACACGATTCGGTGGAAATTGACGCCGGCCGCATCGTAGCGCGCCTTCTGGCGCGTGACCTGGAACGATTCGAGCGCGTCGATCGCCGCCTGGTAGGCCGCGAACAGCGCGGGCGGCGCGGTGCGCTGCGTGTCGAGAAAGTTGAATGCGTCGTCGCCGTCGAGCTGCGACAGCGCCTTCAGGAACACGCGGTCGAGCAGCGCGCGACGATGGGTCTGCAGCGTGTCGAACAGCGCCTGTTCGCCGGCGTCGCGCGCGTGCAGACGCGCGTACGCGTCCAGTTCGTCGTTGCTCTGCCTGAGCAGCGTGTGGAGTTGCGCGACTTCCGCCTTCGCGGGCTGGCCGGCGCTGATGATCTGCGCGACGTCGCTCATGCGTTCGCGCAGCACGAGCATGCGCTCGGAGCTGGTCTTCAGGTGCAGCAGCGACGCGGTATCGTCGCGATACATCGCCTCGAGCGAGCCGTTGCCCATGTAAAGGGCCGCGATGCAGGCGCCGACCACCAGCACGAGCAGCACGGTATAGCCGGCGATGGTCGCGAGGAGGCCACCACGGATAGTGAGTTGTTTTCGCATGACGTTCCCTTGAGCCGGCCCGGCACGGCCAGCGGCGGAGGTGAATTCCGGAACACGAACGACGCGCGCCATCGCGCAATACGCGGCGCGGGGCTGCGAACACGTTAACGGCGCGGGAAACGGGCGGCTTTTATCCGCACGCGACGCGAATCTGGACGATTGCGACAGAGAGAGGCGGAAGCAGCGCGGCTACCGGCCGTCGCCGGACCTCGAACGAATCTCGTCGGCCGACGCGTCGCGCGGGTGCGCGGCGGTCCGCCAAACGTTTTCCCACGCGTCCTTCACCATCGCCCGCCGGTCGCCGGTCGCCGGCATCGCGTCACGCGTCGGTCTCGTAAAACAGGCCGTATTCGCCGTTCGTTCTCCTGATTCGCGCGAACCCCGCTTCTCCCAGATGCATGCCGGCGATCAGCAGCCGTTCCGAGCTGACCCGGTCGAGCAGCCGCGAACGCGTCGCCACCGCCTGCGACGCATCGTGGTCGAACGCAATCGACACGTCCGGCCGCTTGATCTGGATGTGCGGAAAATGCACGATATCGCCCCACACGAGCAGGCCCTGATCGCCGGATTCGAGCACGTATCCGGTATGTCCGTCGGTATGCCCCGGCAGCGGCAGGGCCGTGATCCCCGGCAGCACCTTGCCTGCATCGAAGACCCGAAGCGCGTCGCCGTAAGCGTCGAATACCTGACGCGCGATCCGGAAATTGCCGCGGGCGCGCTCGCTGGCGCGGCTCAGGTTGCCATCGTCCCGCCAGAATTCGACCTCGCGCCGATGCGCGACCAGCTCCGCATTCGGAAACGCAACCTGTCCGGCCCCATTCACGAGCCCGCCGACGTGATCGGGATGGGCGTGCGTGAGCAGGACGGTGTCGATCGCGGCAGGATCGATACCGGCGAGCCGCAAATTGTCCTTCAGGCGGCCGCCCCATTGTTTGATGCCGCCAGCCCCTGCGTCGACGAGAATCGTGCGGCCCGCGCCGCGCACCACGTAGCAATTGATATGCACGGCGGACGGCTGCTGCTGGCCGGCCGCACGCTGCATCCCGGCAGCATCGGCCACGTCGATATTCGACAGGACATCGAGGCCGGCCGTCAGGTAGCCGTCGCTGATCGCGGTGATCGTGAAATCCCCGACACGCCGGCCGGGAAACGTCATGTTGGACACCATGCTTCTCCGGAGTGGCTAGTTTCGGGCGTGAAGGTTCGGCTCGGCATGACCGAAACAACGGATGCGTGCCGTCAGGCCCGTGCGGCGCACGACGGCGCGATCCAGCGCCTCCATGAATGCATGCATGACCGCGGGCGAGCGAAGCGACGCCTCGCGATACTGGATTTCCGCGAAAACGGGATGCCCGCATCCGTGCCGAACCGCCACGTAGATGACGTGGACGTTCCGCGGCTCCGCCTGAAGAACATCCGTACAGAGTTCGATGCAGTCGCCGGAAAGTTCGTCAAGGCGTGCGTCAGGCGGCATGCGCCGTGCATCGATATGGAAAGTCACGTTAGGCATCGCGGGCCCCTTTTGCGAGTTGCTCCGTGATCGGCGCGTACAGGTCGAGGCCGGCCGGCACGTTCCCGGCGACAGGGGCATCGCTCCGCGGCAGGACCGCGAGCCAGCGGCGCGCCGGATACCGCTCCAGCGCCACGGCCTGCATGGCCAGCGGCTTCAGGCCCAATCCGATCAACGGGTCGGGTCCGCTGGCGCTCAGCGCGAGCAGTTCGTCGGCATCGACCGCCGGCGCACGACCGATATCGCTGTAGAGATTGCGGTGCCAGTCGGTGATGTGTTGCTGCCAACGCGCGAAATTGCCGCCGCCTTTGCGCCGATATTCATCGCCGGTCAGCACGTCGAGACCATCGATCGTGTGAACGGCCAGATAAACGGGGCAGCCGGCGCCGATCGCCTTGAAACGCTGCGACGTGTGAAAGCCGCTGACCGAGATGAGGGCCGGCAGCTTTTCGAGACTGTAGAAGTCGTTCCATTCGGCTTCGCCGGCAGGGTCGGCGAAGGTGCATTCCACGGTGTAGATCATCGGATTGTCCTGTGTGACGGATCGGCATCCCGCGCTTCGAATGCGGGATATTCAGTGCAGTGACGTAATGCTAATCTGCTGTTTTCCGCGTAGATATCGACTTAAAGTCAGCCTTCAGTGATATTTGTTCAAGCTGACGGTCGAACGCGCTCCGACCGCGAGACTCCGATGCGACGCAAGATCCCGAGCAATTCCGCGCTCCTGGCCTTCGAGGCGGCGGCCCGACACGGCAGCTTCGCCCGCGCCGCGGACGAGCTGGCGCGCACCGAGGGCGCCGTCAGTCGCCAGATCGGCCGGCTGGAGGCATTCCTCGGCGTGACGCTGTTCGAACGCGTCGGCAACCGGGTGCGGCTCGCGCCCAACGGCACGCGATACGCGGTACAGGTGCGCGAGATTCTGGATCGGCTCGAACGGGACAGCCTGTATCTGATGGGGCAGCCCGTCGAAGGCGCGAGCATCGACATCGCCGCGATTCCGACCTTCGCGACCCGCTGGCTGATCCCGCGGCTCAAGCGCTTTCAGGATCGCCATCCGAACGTCACCGTGCATATCGCCGAACGGATGGAGCCCTTCCTCCTGGCCGGCAGCGGATTCGACGCGGCCGTTCATTTCGAACATCCGGCCTGGGCCGGCATGCATCTGCATCCGCTGCTGGAAGAGGTGCTGGTACCCGTCTGCAGTCCGGCGCTTCTCGAAGGCGTCGGCGCGCACCCGTCGCTGGATGCGCTGCCGCGCCTTCACCGGCGGCAGAATCCCGACGCGTGGCAAATCTATGCGCAGGAGACCGGCATCGAGCTGACCAATTCGGCGGTCGGCCCACGATACGATCTCCATTCGATGCTGATCGAGGCCGCGCTGGCCGGGCTGGGCGTCGCCCTGGTGCCGCGCCTTTACGTCGGGTCCGAACTTGAACAAGGGCGGCTGGTCGCGCCCTGGCCCGACGGCAATGCGATTACCAAGCACTTCTGCCTCGTGCTGCCCGAGCCGATCGAATTGAGCGCGGCGCCGGTGCGGGCGTTTGCGGAGTGGGTGCTGGGCGAGGCGCGAGGGTTGGTGCGTTGATGCCGCGCCCGACGTTCATCGCGACACGGATCAGGAAAGCTCTTTACGGATGATGCAGACCGATATCGAAGCCCCGGGGCCCGCCGGCCCGCTGCGCGGCACGCTGTTGTCTCCTGCGACGGCCGATGTTCCGGTGGTGCTGATCGTGCCGGGATCGGGCCCGACTGACCGGAACGGCAACAATCCCTACGGCATTCGGGCATCGACCTATCGTTTGCTAGCCGAAGGATTGCTCGATCGAGGCATCGCGTCGGTTCGCATCGACAAGCGCGGCATGTACGGTAGCGCTTCGGCGATCGCGGATGCGGACGACGTCACGATCGACGACTACGCAGCAGACGTCCGCGCGTGGGTGGCCGCCATCCGGACGCGGACCGGTGCGCGCCGGGTATGGGTGCTCGGGCATAGCGAGGGAGGATGGGTCGCGTTGTTGGCGGCGCGGCAGACCGCCGATATTTCCGGTCTGATCCTCGTGTCAACACCGGGACGGCCGCTCGGACAGGTATTGGCGCAGCAACTGCAGTCGAACCCCGCGAATGCCGGTGTACTGAGCAACGCGATGTCGATACTCGAATCGCTCGAAGCCGGGAAGACGGTCGACGCGGCCGACATCGATCCCGCGCTGATGGCGTTGTTCAGGCCGCAGGTTCAGCGGTTCCTGATGAGCGAATTGGCGATCGATCCGGCCGCCCTTCTCACTGGCTATACGAAGCCGGTGCTGATCGTGCAGGGCGCGCGCGATATTCAGGTTGACGTGCAGGATGCGCAGCGGTTGAAGGACGCGAATCCACGCGCCCGGCTGACAATTGTCGCGAATGCCGATCACGTGCTCAAAACCGTCCACGCGGACGCGCGGGACGACAACCTTGCCGCGTACTCGGATCCGGATCTTCCTTTGGCAAGCGGTGTCGTGGAAGCCATTTCGGCATTCGTTCGGGAGCCGAATGGCGGCGGCCTGGGTCATCCTGCGCTTTCGCAACGGAAAAACGCGCGATGACGCACCTGATTCGATTCCGGGTTCGGCCTGTTTATCACGGTAGCGATCTGCTGGTCGAAATACTCGATGACCACCGCGCAGCCGACTTTCCGGATATCGCCGAGATCCTCCGGGATGCGCTGCATGCCGTCCGGCTCGCGCATCCGGACGGCCTCGACGACCCGCACGTCGCCTTGTCGCAGGACCGCTATTTCAGCTATTGGACGTATGATCGCGGCGACTATGAAATCGACGACGATATCTGGGGCTGGTGTGCCACCGCGCCGGTGAACAACCGGGTCATCGTCACGGACATCGAGCGGGCGCTGCTGGCGACCGGAAAATTCATCAAGGAACCCGTGGATTTCGGCAAGTTTGCGTGACGCAAAGCGATCGCATCCGCCGGTACTTCGAACCGCCGCTCCCCTCCGCTAATCCAGATAGGGCTCCAACACACCCGCGATCCAGTCCATGAAAGCCCGCACGCGCGGCGAAAGATTGCGCCGATGGCGCAGACGCCGGCCGATGCGTCGCCTGAAGAAATGTCGCCGGGCGATCTCGAAACGGCCCGCCGCTATGGCGCACGCGTCGCGATGATTGCCGGCCAGCTTCGTGCCGGCCAGTCACGCGGCGACTGACGCCAGGCTTCTCCGAATTCGACGATCGATTCCCGCGCCGCGCATCACTTCGGAAACACGCCCTTGCTCATCGCATCGAGCTGCCGAACGATCTCCGCGCGCAATTCGGCCGACAGCTCGACGCTGTCGAGCAGTTCGGAAATCCACAACCCGTCGGCGGCGAGCCGGCAGATCATCAGCGTCGCGGCCCGCTCGAGCGGCACCGGGTCGGGCCGTGTCCATTCGCGCATCGGCACCGACCAGCGCGCACGCGTGTCCTGCTCGGTGATCATCGACGCGACCAGCACGCGCAGCACATCGATACTCGCAGCCGGGTTGGCGGCATCGAGCACCGCGTGCAGATACGCGCGCGCCGCCGCGCCGTCGCCACTGGAATCGGCCGCCATCCGCGCGGCCAGTTGCGCGCCGAACCGTTCGGTCGCCTGCCCGAACAGCGCATCCAGCAGCCCCTGCTTGTTCGCGAAGTGATATTGCAGCGCGCCTTTCGTCACGCCGGCACGCTCGGCCACCGCATCGAGGGTCAATGCGGCCACGCCGTGATGCGTCGCGATCTCCGACGCGGCCGCCAGCAATTGCGCGCGCACCTGGTCCGGCGCTTTTTTTCGCCGCACGCCGGCCACAGCGGTAGCCGGCGGCGCCGATGATCCTACAGGCGCGCGTGCACCGGGCGTTCCAGCCGGTTCGACAGGCGCGGACACGTCGCGCGGCGTGGGTTCGAGGCGTTTTTTCATGACGCGGATGGTAGCACCGCCCGTCTCGATATAAACATTCCATCTGGATGGTATGATCCGCCGCATGAACAAGACTACCCCCTCTCCCTGGTCCGCGCTCGACACGGCCATCGCGCGCGGACGCGACGCACTCGTGCGCCTTCAGCAGCCCGACGGCAGCTGGTGTTTCGAACTCGAATCCGACGCGACGATCACCGCGGAATACATCCTGATGATGCATTTCATGGACAAGATCGACGACGTGCGCCAGGAGAAGATGGCGCGCTACCTGCGCGCGAACCAGCGGCTCGACACGCATGGCGCATGGGATCTGTACGTCGACGGCGCGCCGGACGTGTCGTGCAGCGTGAAGGCGTACTTCGCGCTGAAGGCGGCCGGCGACAGCGAACGGGCGCCGCACATGATCCGCGCGCGCGACGCGATCCTGACGCTCGGCGGCGCGGCGCGCGCGAACGTGTTCACGCGCATCCTGCTCGCGACGTTCGGCCAGGTGCCGTGGCGGGCGACGCCGTTCATGCCGGTCGAATTCGTGCTGTTCCCGAAGTGGGTGCCGATCTCGATGTACAAGGTCGCGTACTGGGCGCGCACGACGATGGTGCCGCTGCTGGTGCTGTGCTCGCTGAAGGCGCGTGCGCGCAATCCGCGCAACGTGTCGATCCGCGAGCTGTTCGTCACGCCGCCGGAGCAAGAGCGCCAGTACTTCCCGCCCGCGCGTGGCATGCGCCGGTTGTTCCTCGCGCTCGACCGCGCCGTCCGCCCTATCGAGCCGCTGCTGCCGAAGCGCTTGCGGCAGCGCGCGATCCGGCACGCGGAAGCGTGGTGCGCGCAACGGATGAACGGCGAGGACGGGCTCGGCGGCATCTTCCCGCCGATCGTCTACAGCTATCAGATGATGCAGGTGCTCGGCTACCCGGACGATCATCCGCTGCGGCGCGACTGCGAGAACGCGCTGGAGAAGCTGCTGGTCACGCGGCCGGACGGCAGCATGTATTGCCAGCCGTGCCTGTCGCCGGTGTGGGACACCGCGTGGAGCACGATGGCGCTCGAACAGGCGCGCGGCGTCGCTGCGCCGGAAGCCGGCGAGTCGGCCGGCGCGCTGCGCGAGCTCGATGCACGCATCGCTCGCGCGTACGACTGGCTGGCCGGGCGGCAGGTGAACGACCTGCGCGGCGACTGGATCGAGAACGCACCGGCCGGCGTCGAACCGGGCGGCTGGGCGTTCCAGTACGCGAACCCGTACTACCCGGACATCGACGATACGGCGGTCGTCACCGCGATGCTCGATCGCCGCGGCCGCACGCATCGCCACGCGGACGGCACGAATCCGTACGCGTCGCGCGTCGCGCGCGCGCTCGACTGGATGCGCGGGCTGCAATCGCGCAACGGCGGCTTCGCGGCGTTCGACGCCGACTGCGACCGCATGTATCTGAACGCGATCCCGTTCGCCGACCATGGCGCGCTGCTCGATCCGCCCACGGAAGACGTATCGGGCCGCGTGCTGCTGTGCTTCGGCGTGGCGAAGCGCGCGGACGACCGTGCGTCGCTCGCCCGCGCGATCGACTACGTGAAACGCACGCAGCAGCCCGACGGCAGCTGGTGGGGCCGCTGGGGCACGAACTACCTGTACGGCACGTGGAGCGTGCTGGCCGGCCTCGCGCTCGCCGGCGAGGACAAGTCACAGCCCTATATCGCACGCGCGCTCGACTGGCTGCGCGCGCGGCAGCATGCGGACGGCGGCTGGGGCGAGACGAACGACAGTTACATCGACCCGAAACTAGCCGGCACGAATGGCGGCGAGAGCACGTCGAACTGCACCGCGTGGGCGCTGCTCGCACAGATGGCGTTCGGCGACTGCGAATCCGATTCGGTGCGGCGCGGCATCGCGTATCTGCTGTCGGTGCAGCAGGAAGACGGCTTCTGGTGGCACCGTTCGCACAATGCGCCGGGCTTTCCGCGCATTTTCTACCTGAAGTATCACGGCTATACCGCGTACTTCCCGCTGTGGGCACTCGCGCGTTATCGGCGGCTTGCGGGCGCGAAGGATGCGGGTGCAACCACGTCGTCCGCGTCCGGCGCGCCCGCCCCACGCGCAACGGACAGCGCGCTCGCCTGAGCCGGAATCCCGGCCGACACGGCAACACGCCGGCACGCCCGCCGGCGTCCGGCGTGCTCGACACACGTTTCGTCCCCCTTCCCCGCTCACGCGTCGCGCGGCGTCCGCATCCGCGCGAACGCGTCGCGCAAATCCGCGCAGAACGCATCGCCGATCATCGACAGCGGCTGCGACGCGGACGTCACCAGGTAGAAGTGATCTGGCACGGCCGGCTCGAACGGCTTGACGGCCACGCGCTCGCCCGCATACGCGGCCGTCACCGGATCGATCAGCGCGACGCCCGCGCCGTTCGCGACGAACGCGACGATCGTCCGTGACAGTTGCGCCTCGATCGACAGCACGCGCGCCACGCCGGCTTCCACGAAAACGCGGTCGATCGCGCTGCGCGCCTCGAAACTCGGCGGAAACGAGATGAACGGTTCGCCGCGCAGATCGGCCGGCCGCACGACGCGCTTGCGCGCGAGCCGGTGCCCGCGCGGCACGATGCAGCGCATCGCGCTTTCCGCGAGCCGCTCGCCGCGCACGGCCGGATGCGGAACGGGCTCGGCGATCAGCCCGACATCGCACTGCCCCGACGCGACCTTGTCGACGACGGTCGACGCACTGTGCGCGAGCAGCGTGATGTCGACGCCCGGATGCGCGTGCGAGAAACGCGTGACGAGCTCCGGCAGCAGATCGAGCGCGACGGCGGGCGAGCCGGCCACGCGCAGCGTGCCGCGCCGCATCGCGCGGATCTGCTCGGCGGCCTGCGCGACGCGATCGAGGCCGACGAACGCGCGCTCGACTTCCTCGTACAGCACGCGCGCCTGCGCGGTCGGCGTGAAGCGGCCCTGCTGCCGCTCGAACAGCACGAAGCCGATCCGCGCCTCGAGATCGGCGATCAGCCGGCTCACGGCCGGCTGCGAGATATGGAGCTCGCGCGCCGCGCGCGTGACGGTATGACGCTGCATCACCGCACGAAACGCTTCGATCTGGCGAATCCTGAGCGAGGGCGTGGTCATAACACTGGATTATGGATCGTTGATCAAGCTGTATTGGACAGCCCATTTTGCCTGTCCGAACATCGGTTCCGCAACGTACCGAAAGCAAGGAGACGCGCCGCCATGGGATATAACACGCAACCGCCTCACCCGCGACAACGGAGCCGCGCATGACCGCGCGCCGCTTCGACGTCGTCGTGGCCGGCGGCGGCCTCGTCGGCATGGCCATCGCGTGGGGCCTCGCGCGTCTCGGCCAACGCGTCGCGGTGTGCGACGGCGACGACATCGCGTTTCGCGCGGCGCGCGGCAATTTCGGGCTCGTGTGGGTGCAGGGCAAAGGCGGCCGCTGCCTGCCGTATGCGCGCTGGTCACGCGAATCGTCCGAGCGCTGGCATGCGTTCGCCGCGCAGTTGCAGCGCGAAACGGGCGTGGACTGCGCGTTCGAACGCCCGGGCGGCATCGAGCTGTTCGAACATCGCACGGAACTGGACAGCGCGACCGACCTGCTCGAATCGCTGCGCCGGCAGGAAGCCGCGCTGTCGTACGAAGTACTCGATCCGGCGGCGCTGCGCCGTCTCGTTCCCGCGGCATCGCCGTCGCTCGCCGGCGCGCTCTGGTCGCCGAACGACGGTCACGCGAATCCGCTCGTCACGCTGCGCGCGATGCTGCAGGCGTTCCAGCAGTGCGGCGGCATCTATCTGCCGCGCAGCGAAGTCGCCGAGATCCGCCCGCGCGCCGGGCGCTTCGAGATCGACACGCGCGATGCGCGGCTCGAAGCCGGGCGCGTGGTGCTCGCGGCCGGCCTCGACAACGCGCGGCTCGCGCCGATGGTCGACCTGCGCGCCCCGATCTCGCCGTTGCGCGGCCAGATCATGGTCACCGAGCGCGTCGCGCCGTTTCTCGACTATCCGACGCTCGTCGTCCGGCAGACCTCGGAAGGATCGGTATTGCTCGGCGACTCCGCCGAAGACGTCGGCTTCGACGACGGCCAGACGCGCCCGGCGATGGTCGACATCGCGCGCCGCGCCCGCGCCGCGTTCCCGGCGCTGGCCCATGCGCGCATCGTGCGCGCGTGGGGTGCGCTGCGCATCATGACGCCCGACGGCTTGCCCGTCTACGAAGCGTCGGCCACGTATCCCGGCGCATTCATCGCGATCTGCCACAGCGGCGTGACGCTCGCGGCGGCCCACGCCGATCTCGTCGCGCCGTGGATCGCCGGCGGCGCCGCGCCGGCCGACCTGTCCGCCTTTACCACCGCGCGCTTCGCCGCGCCCACGGAAGCCCGGCATGTTTGAATCCCTCATTCCCGCCGCCGCGATGCTCGACCGCGTGCGCATCCATATCGACGGCACGCCGCACGACGTGCCCGCACACGACAGCGTCGCGGCCGCGATGCTCGCCGCCGGTTCGGCCGCGTGCCGCACGAGCGCCGTGAGCGGCGCGCCGCGCGGCCCGTTCTGCATGATGGGCGTGTGCTTCGACTGCCTCGTCGAAATCGACGGCGTGCCGAACGTGCAAGGCTGCATGACGCCCGTCGCCGACGGCATGCAGGTGCGCACGATGCACGGCAAGGCGAGGTTCGCATGACGCGCCGCCAGTGCGACCTGCTGATCGTCGGCGCCGGGCCGGCCGGAATGGCGGCGGCGATTGCCGCGCGCGCGGCCGGCTTGTCGGTGGTCGTCGCGGACGAGGGCCGCGCGCCCGGCGGCCAGATCTACCGCAACGTGGCCGATGCGCCGGCGCCGCTCGCGCAATGGCTCGGCGCCGACTACGCGGCCGGCCGCCCGCTCGTGGACGGCCTGCTCGCCAGCGGCGCGCATTACCTGCCGCGCAGCGTCGTGTGGCAAATCGCGTTCGAGCCGGAACCCGTCGCGATGCTCACGCAAGGCGGCCCGTCGCGCGGCACGCTCGACATCGGCGCGCGCGCGGTGCTGATCGCGACCGGCGCGCAGGAGCGGCCGTGGCCGGTACCCGGCTGGACGTTGCCCGGCGTGATGGGCGTCGGCGCCGCGCAGACGCTGCTGAAAGCGTCGGGGCTCGCGCCGTCGACGGACGCCGTGCTCGCGGGCAGCGGCCCGCTTTTGTGGCTGTTCGCCGCGCAATTGCTGAATGCCGGCCGGCGCGTGCGCGCGCTGGTCGATACGACACCGCGCGATGCGTGGCGCCGCGCGCTCCCGCATGCGCTGCCGGCACTGCGCGGTGCCGACTATCTGCTCAAGGGCTGGCGCATGCTGCGCGCGGTGCGCCACGCCGGGATTCCCGTCTATCGCGGCGCGACCGACGTCCGCATCGACGGCGACGAGCGCGCCGAACGCATCCGCTTTCGCGACGCGCACGGCGTCGCGCAAGCGCTCGACACGTCGCTCGTGCTGCTGCATCAGGGCGTCGTTCCGTCGACGCAGCTCGCGCGCTCGCTCGGCTGTGCGCATGAATGGGACGAGTCGTCGGCATGCTGGCGGCCGCGGTGCGACGCGCGCGGCCGCAGCAGCGTGCCGCACGTGTGGATCGCGGGCGACGGCGCCGGCATCGGCGGCGCACGGGCGGCGGCACTGGCCGGCGAAATATCAGCGCTCGACATCGCCGTGCAACTCGGTGCGCTCGATGCGCAACGGCAGGCCGCACGCGAACGCCCGGTGCTGCACGCATTGCGCCGCCACCTCGCGGTGCGCCCGCTGCTCGATGCGCTGTACACGCCACCCGCCGCGCTGCGCCGCCCCGACGACGACACGATCGTGTGCCGCTGCGAGGAAGTCACGGCCGGCGAGATCCGCCAGCTCGCGACGCTCGGCTGCCAGGGGCCGAACCAGATGAAGGCGTTCACGCGCTGCGGGATGGGCCCGTGCCAGGGGCGCTGGTGCGGCACGACGGTCGGCGAGCTGATCGCCGACGTGCAGCAACGCGGCGTCGGCGACGTCGGGCACTACCGGATCCGCGCGCCGATCAAGCCCGTCACCGTCGGCGAGATGGCCGACGCCCTCGAACTGTCGAACGATTTTCAGCGCGGCGAATTCCCGAGCTGACGCGCATGCCCACTCTTCCCCACACGAACGGAGCCTGACCATGAAGACGCGCATCACGATTCTCCTTGCCGCCGCCGCGATGGCCGTCGCGTCGCCGGCATCGGCGAAGGAATGGACGACCATCCGCATCGGCGTCGATCCGACCTACCCGCCGTTCGAATCGACCGCGGCCGACGGCAGCGTGAAGGGCTTCGACATCGATCTCGGCAACGCGCTGTGCGCGAAGCTGAAGGCAAAATGCGTGTGGGTGTCGAGCAGTTTCGACGGGCTGATTCCGGGGCTCCAGGCGCGCAAGTTCGACGTGATCCTGTCGTCGATGGCCGCGACCGAACAGCGGCGCCGGCAGATCGACTTCACCGACCGCCTGTACCGCAACCAGACGCGGCTGATCGCGCGTACCGGGTCGGGGCTGCTGCCGGACGCGGCGAAGCTCGCCGGCAAGCGCGTCGCGGTCGAGCAGGGCACGGTCCAGGAAACCTATGCGCGCGAGAAGTGGGCGGCCGCGAAGGTCGAGGTCGTGCCGTATCCGAGCTACGACCAGGCGTACGCGGATCTCGTCACCGGGCGCGTCGACGGCGTGCTGATGGATGCGGTGCAAGGCCAGCTCGGATTCCTGGCGACGCCGCGCGGCAAGGGCTTCTCGTTCGCGGGCGGCGTGGTGTACGACGCGAAGATCATGGGCAACGGCGATGCGGCCGGCGTGCGCAAGACCGACACCGACCTGCGCGACGCGCTGAACCGCGCGATCGCGCAGATTCGCAGCGACGGCACCTACGACACGATCCAGTCGAAATATTTCGACTTCGACATGTACGGGAATTGACGACACGCGTGCGCGCGCCGCGTCGTGCGCAGGCAAGTGGATCCGGTCCGGATTGCATGAACAAGTTCCTTTAGGACACAATCTTCCGATCTTGAGTCCGATAAGGTCTGACATGCTCGACATCCGCCAGCTTCAATATTTCATCGCGGTCGCGGAAGAGGAACACGTCGGCCGCGCCGCCGAGCGCCTGCACATCTCGCAATCACCGCTCAGCCGCCAGATCGCGCAGCTCGAGGAAAAGCTCGGCCTCACGCTGTTCGAACGCAGCCAGCAGCGCATTCGTCTGACGCGCGACGGGCGCACGTTTCTCGGCGAAACGCGCGCGTTCCTGCGCCACGCGAACCGGCTCGAATCGCTCGCGCGCCGGCTCGGTCGCGGCGACGAAGGCGGCCTCTGCATCGGCTACCTCGAAACGGCCACGCACTCGGGCGTGCTACCGCGCGCGTTGAAAACGCTGCGCGCCGGGCGCCCGTCCGTTCACATCGCTTTGTACAACTATCAATCGGCCGCGCAGCTCGAAGGCTTGCGCGAGCGCAGCCTCGACATCGCGCTCGTCACCGAGCCGCCCGCGCCGGACGATCCCGAACTCGATTCGACGAAGGTGCTGGACGATCCGATGCTGCTCGCGATGCCCGACGGGCATCCGCTCGCGAAGAAGAAGACGCTCGTCGCCGACGATCTCGCCGCGCAGGCGTGGATCGGCGTCACGCAGCAGGACAGTGCGCCGCGTCACGGCGCGTTCGTCGCGGCCTGCGCGAAGGCCGGTTTTTCGCCGGACATTTCAGTGGAAGCGACCGAGCCGCTCGCCGCGCTCGGCCTCGTCGCGGCCGGGCTCGGCGTGACGATGATCCAGCAGAGCCTGCGTCACCAGGTGCCGGAAGGCGTCGTGCTGCGCGCGCTGCCGTGGTTCAGCTACCGCACGCCGCTGTGGGCCGCATGGCACAAGGTCAATCTGCGGCCGCTGGTCGGAATCTTCCGCGAGATCCTGACCGGCGAGGAAGTCGCCGCGACCGTGGCGAAATAAATCCGCGAACGCGCGGGGCGTCGTTGCATCACGGCGCCTTACGCGCCTGTCGCGAGTGTGACGATCGCTTCGCAACCCTGACTGTCCTCGCGCCTTGCGCGGCTTCCGCTTCCGGTCATCGCCTTTCAGGATCGACGATCGGCCGGCAGCGGCGCATTGGCCGCGATCAGACCTTGTTCGCGCATCTCGCGCCAGAAGTCGGCCGGAATCGCCGCGTTCAGCGCCGCCTGGTCTTCCGCGATCCGCTCCGGACGGCTCGCGCCCGGGATCACCGCGACGGTGGCCGGATGCGACATCGAGAACTGCAGCGCGGCGGCCTTGATCGGCACGTTGTAGCGCGCGGCGATCGCCTTGATCCGCTCCACCTTCGCGAGGATTTCCGGCGAAGCCTTCTGGTATTCGAAGTGCGTGCCGCCCGCGAGCACGCCCGAGCTGTACGGGCCGCCGACGACGATCCCGACGCCGCGCGCGGCCGCCGCCGGCATCACGCGCTGCAGCGCGCGCTCGTGATCGAGCAGCGTGTAGCGGCCGGCCAGCAGCATGCCGTCCGGTTGCGGCTCGGCAAGGTCGAGCACCAGTTCGATCGGTTCGACGCGGTTCACGCCGAGGCCCCATGCGTTGATCACGCCTTCTTCGCGCAGCTGGCTCAGCACGCGGAATGCGCCCTTGCGCGCCACTTCGAATTGCGCGAGCCATTCGTCGCCGTAGAAGTCCTGCGCGATGTCGTGCACCCACACGATATCGAGGCGGTCGGTGCGCAGGCGTTTCAGGCTGTCCTCGATCGAGCGCAGCGTCGCGTCGGCCGAGTAGTCGTTGACGATGCGGTTCGGCCGGCCGTGTTCGAACAGGCCGCCCTTTTCGCCGAGATCGCGCGCCGACACGTCTTCGATTTCGTCGAGAATCACGCGGCCAACCTTCGTGCTCAGCACGTATTCGTCGCGCGAATGGTTCGCCAGCGCGTCGCCGAGGCGGATTTCCGCGAGGCCGGCGCCGTAGAACGGGGCCGAATCGAAATAGCGGATGCCGTGTTGCCACGCGGCTTCGACGGTGGCCGCGGCTTCCGCGTCGGGGATGTTGCGGAACATGTTGCCGAGCGGGGCGGTACCGAAACCGAGGATCTTGTTGCCGGGCAGCGCGAGACTCATGATTTTCTCCAGGGAACGAGGGAAAGCGGGTTCAGTCTAGGGAAGCGGGTTAAGTCTGTCCAAGACGGAATTCGACACAGTTGAGTCGCTCAAGGTCTGATAGGCCGATTCGCGGCGCGTTTCGATCGCGAGCCGCGGCGCCTGTTCGGGCGAGACGCCCGGCCCGCAACGCGGCCGACCGAATTCACGTTCGATTCGTGACTCGGGATCAAAAATGATTTAGCCCGACAGTCGTTTTTCCGCGACGCCGCCGTACCTATATTGGCTGCACACGCAACGACATCGACGTCGTCGACGTTGGTTGCGGTTCACTCGACCAGACAGGTACCCATGATGAAAACGCTCGTTACTTCCACGCTTGTCGCACTGATCCTTTCCGCACCGGCGCTGTCGTTCGCGCACCAGGCCGACCATCAACTGACCCGCGCCGAAGTGAAGGCCGAAATGGCGCGCCTCGTGGCCGTCGGCTACACCCCGGCGATGGATCACAACCAGTATCCGGCCGCGATTCTCGCCGCCGAAAAGCGTGTGCGTGAAAACGCCGTCGCACAAGGCGCGCCGAATGCCGCCTCGGCCGCGGACAAAACCGGCTACGGCAACGAAGCCCGCACCACCGACGAATCCGGCCGCGCGATGATGGTCAACGGTCGCGACTCGATCTATCGCGGTCATTGAGTCCCGTCGGCGTGCAAGAGAGCACGCCTTTCGATACGCGCAACCGCTCGCCCTTCCCCTCCGCATGGCCGGCCCGGATCGCCTGAACAGGCATTCGGGCCGCGCGTCGTCACTGCACTTCAGCTCCCTCGCCCTCCTCCTCGAAACAGGCTGGCCCGTCGCCGCTGCAGGCAGCGATTCGTGACTGCGCAGTACAAGTTCTTATGCCGCTTCATCCGTTTATCCGCCGCGCGCCGCGCACGATACTTCGCACGGTCCGGCGCCACGCGCCCCACTCGACATTTCGCACGCACATGAACCGATATCCAGGATTGAAGCGCATCGCGCGGCCGGCCGTGCTGGCCGCCGTTCCGCTGGCCGCGCTGTTCGCGTTGTCCGGCTGCCAGTCGGACGACAAGGCGCCGGCCGCGACGCCAGGCGTGATCGTCAGCGCGCCCGTCGCGCGCGACGTCAACGACGTCGACGTCTACACCGGCCGCTTCGAAGCGGTCGACACCGTCGACGTGCGCCCGCGCGTGAGCGGCTATCTCGACAAGGTCGCGTTCCAGGACGGCGCGCTCGTCCGCAAGGGCGACCTGCTGTTCGTCATCGACCCGCGTCCGTACCAGGCGGCCGTCACGGCCGCGCAGGGCGCGCTCGAACGCGCGCAGTCGCAACTGAAGCTGAGCCGGCAGGATTTCGAGCGCGCGAGCATCCTGATCAAGACCGATACGATCGCGCAGAGCCTTTACGACCAGCGCAGGCAGGCGGTGCAAAGCGCGCAGGCCGAAGTGACGAGCGCGCAAGGCGCACTGGAGCGCGCGCGGCTCGACCTGTCGTTCACGCGCATCGTCGCGCCGATGTCCGGCCGCATCAGCCGCAAGCTCGTGAGCGAGGGCAATCTCGTGAAAGGCGGCGACAGCGACGCGACCGTGCTGACGACGATCGTGTCGCAGGATCCGATCGACATCTACTTCGACGTCGACGAGGAAAGCTACCTGCGCTATACGCGCGAAGCACGAAAAAGCGGCGGCAACGCGTCGTCGCGGCAGGTCGCGATCGCGCTGCCGGGCGATGCGCAGCCGTCGCTGACGGGGACGATGGATTTCGTCGACAACCGCCTCGACGACTCGACCGGCACGCTGCGCCAGCGCGCCCGCGTCGCGAATCCGGACCGGCGTCTGAGCCCCGGCCAGTTCGGCCGCGTGTACCTGTCGAGCCGCGTCGCGCACCGCGCGCTGCTCGTGCCGGATACGGCCGTCGCGACGGATGCGACGCGCCGCGTGCTGTACTTCGTCGACGCGAACGGCACCGTCGCGATCCGTCCGGTGACGCCGGGCCGCCTGTACGGCAACCTGCGCGAAATCGCCGCGGGGCTGAACGCGAGCGATCGCGTGATCGTCGACGGCTTCCAGCGCGTGCAGGCCGGCGACAAGGTCAAGGCCGTGCCGCGCACGATCGAAGCGGCCACGGCGGCCCGCGCGGCGAACGGCACGGCCGGGAGCGCGCAATGAATCTCGGCCGCCTGTCCGTGCAGCAGCCGGTGCTCGCGATCGTCCTGTCGATCGTGCTGACGATCGCCGGCGCGCTGGCCTATTTCTCGCTCGCGGTCTCCGAGTATCCGGACATCGCGCCGCCGACCGTCGTGATCCAGGCGACCTATCCGGGCGCCTCCGCGGAAACGGTCTCGCAAACGGTGTCGACGCCGATCGAACTGGAAGTGAACGGCGTGGAAGACATGCTGTACATGTACAGCCAGGCGACGTCGGACGGCAGCCTGAACATCACCGTGACGTTCAAGCCCGGCACCGACGTCGACAAGGCGCAGGTGCTCGTGCAGAACCGCGTCGCGCTCGCGACGCCGCGCCTGCCCGAGCCCGTGCAGCGCAGCGGCGTGTCGGTGCGCAAATCGTCGCCGACGCAGCTCGGCACGATCTTCCTGTACTCGCCGGACCAGCGCTACGATCCGCTGTACGTGTCGAACTACGCGATCCGCAACGTCGCGGACGTGCTCAAGCGGATCGAGGGCGTCGGCGACATCAACCCGCTCGGCGCGCGCGAATACTCGATGCGCATCTGGCTCGACCCCGAGCGCGTCGCGTCGTTCGGCCTGAGCCCGGCCGACCTGATCGCCGCGGTACGGTCGCAGAACACGCAGCTCGCGGGCGGCGTGGTCGCGCAGGCGCCGATCACGAACCAGGCGTTCCAGCCGAACCTGATCTTCGAAGGGCGGCTCAAGCGCCCCGAGGATTTCAGCGACATCGTCGTCAAGCAGGGCAAGGACGGCAGGCTCGTGCGGATGAAGGACGTGGCACGCGTCGAAGTGGGCGCACTCGCGTATGCGACCGACAGCTACATGCTGCGCCACCCGACGATCGCGCTGCAGGTGCTGCAGCAGCCCGGCGCGAACGCGGTCGCGACGATGGCCGCGGTCGAGAAGAAGATGGCCGAGCTGGCCACGGACTTCCCGAAGGGCATCGTCTACAACATCGGCTACAACCCGACCGCGTTCATCGGCGACAGCATCCACGAACTCGTCAAGACGATCTACGAAGCCGTCGTACTCGTCGTGTTCGTCGTGCTGCTGTTCCTGCAGGGCTGGCGGCCGTCGATCATCCCGATCCTGTCGATTCCGGTGTCGCTCGTCGGCACGTTCGCGGCGATGGCCGTGCTCGGCTATTCGATCAACAACCTGACGCTGTTCGGCCTCGTGCTCGCGGTGGGGATCGTCGTCGACAACGCGATCGTCGTGGTCGAGAACGTCGAGCGGCACCTGTCGGCCGGCGCCCGGCCACGCGATGCGACGCTGCTGACGATGAAGGAAGTCGGCGGCGCGCTGTTCGCGATCACGCTCGTGCTGTGCGCGGTGTTCGTGCCGACCTCGTTCATTCCCGGCATCTCGGGCCAGTTCTTCCGCCAGTTCGGCGTGACGATCGCCGTGTCGACCGCGATCTCGTTCTTCACGTCGGTGACGCTCGCGCCCGCGCTGTCCGCGATGATGCTGAAAGCGCACGCCGGCGACCATGACGCACCGGCGCCGGCATCCCGCATCGCCGCGCCGTTCGCGCCGGCGATGCGCGCCGCACGGCGTTTCTCGAACGCGTTCAACCGCGTGTTCCAGCGCCTGTCCGATGCGTATGGCCGGCTGGTCCGCAAGATCGTCCGGATCGTCCCCGCGATGGTCGCCCTGTACGCGGTGCTGATCGCCGCGACCGGCTATCTGCTCGTGTCGAGCCCGAAGGGTTTCATTCCCGCGCAGGATCGCGGCTACCTCGTCGTGCTCGTGCGCACGCCCGACGGCGCGACGCTGGAGCGCACCAGCGCGGTCGCGCGCAAGATCGAGGACATCGCGCTGTCGGTGCCCGGTGTCGCGCGCGTGCCGGTGTTCTCCGGCGTCAACGCGGCGACCGGCACGAACTCGGCGAACAGCGCCGGCCTGTTTCCGGTATTCCAGCCCTGGCCGGAACGCAGGAAGCAGGGCCTGACGATTGAGAAGATCGCGGCCGAGATGCGCCGACGGCTGGCGAGCATCACCGAAGCGTCGATCGTCGTCGCGATGCCGCCGCCGGTGCAGGGCCTCGGCAGCACGGGCGGCTTCGCGATGCGGCTCGAAGATCGCAACGGCCTCGGCACGGCCGCGCTCGCGAAGGCGACACAGGATCTCGTCGCGGCCGCCAACCGCACGCCCGGCATGGTCGGCGTCTACACGCCGTACTCCGCGACGAGCCCGCAGGTGCACGTCGAGCTCGACCGCGAGAAGGCCGAGATGCTCGGCGTGCCGAGCCAGGCGATCAACGACGCGGTCGAGACGTATTTCGGTTCGACCTACATCAACGACTTCAACATCGTCGGGCGCACCTACCGCGTGACCGCGCAGGCGGACCTGCCGTTCCGCGTCGGCGCGTCGGATCTCGCGCGGCTGAAGGTACGCAACCGCGACGGCGAGATGGTGCCGATCGGCAGCGTGACGCGTATCGACGACATGCTCGGCGTCGATCGCGCACCGCGCTACAACCTGTATCCGGCCACCGAAATCAACGGCGATACCGCGCCGGGCCTCGGCTCGGGCTTCGCGATCAAGACGATGGAAACGCTCGCGAAACAGGTGCTGCCGCCCGGCATTTCGTTCGAATGGACCGATCTGTCGTACCAGCAGACCACGGCCGGCAACACGGGGCTGCTCGTGTTCCCGCTGTGCGTGCTGCTCGTCTATCTGGTGCTCGCCGCGCAGTACGGCAGCTGGAGCCTGCCCGTATCGATCCTGCTGATCGTGCCGATGTGCCTGCTTGCCGCATCGCTCGGCGTGCGCGCGCTCGGCCAGGACGTGAACATCCTCACGCAGATCGGCTTCATCGTGCTGGTCGGGCTCGCCGCGAAGAACGCGATCCTGATCGTCGAGGTCGCGAGGCAGCTGGAGGCCGGCGGCGCCGCGCTCGTCGAGGCCGTCGTCGAGGCATGCGTGCAGCGGCTGCGCCCGATCGTGATGACGTCGCTCGCGTTCATCCTCGGCGTGCTGCCGCTCGTGATCTCCGAAGGCGCGGGCGCGGAAATGCGCCAGGCGGTCGGCGCCGCGGTGTTCTTCGGAATGATCGGCGTGACGTTCTTCGGGCTGCTGTTCACGCCCGTGTTCTATGTGATGGTTCGCCGGCTCGCGATGCGCAAGACCGCTGTCGCAGCCGTCGCGATGGAGGGAGTGCAATGAAGTTCGTTCGACTCGTGGCCGCGCTGTCCGCCGCGGCCGTCCTGGCCGCGTGCACGAGCGCGCCGGTCGCCACCGTCACGCCGCCGCCTCTGGCGGCGACCTATGCGAACGCGGATCTCGCGGCCGGCGGCCCGGCCGCCGACACCGGTGCGTGGTGGCATGGCTTCCACGATCCGATCCTCGACCGGCTGGTCGACACCGCGCTCGCGAACAACCTCGACCTGCAGGCGGCCGTCGCACGCATCGACGCAGCCCGCGCGGTGCGGATCGGCGCGGCGTCGCAATGGTTCCCGTCTCTCGACCTGAATGCCGGTGCCAGCCGTCGGCGGCTGTCCGCCTCGCAGGCGTTCCCGACCGATACGCCGACGACGGGCAACGCATTCGACCTGAATGCGAGTCTTGCCTGGGAAATCGACATCTTCGGCCGCATCCGTCAAGGCGTGTCGGCGGCCGACGCGGATATCGCATCGGCGCAAAACGATGCGGCGGCCGTGCGGATCGCGACGATCGACGAAACCGTGCGGACCTACGTGACGGTGCGCGGCCTCGAACAGCGGCTCGCGCTGGTCGAAGCCAACGCGTTGAGCCAGCGCAGCACCGAGGAATCGACACGGCGCCTGTTCGACGCGGGCGTCGTGCCGGTAGCCGACGTCGACCGCGCCGCCGCGCAGACGGAAACGACGCTGGCCGAGCTGCCCGCGCTGCAACTGCAGCGGCAGGCCGCGATCCATCGGCTGTCGATCATCACCGCGTCGACGCCGCAGGAGGTCTATGCGCGGCTCGACCCGCCCGCGCCCGCGCCGGTGTGGACCGCCGCCGCACCGGGCATCGGCACGCCGGCCGACCTGCTGCGCCGGCGGCCCGACGTGCGCGCGGCCGAGGCTCGCGTCGTCGCGGCCTATGCGCGCATCGGCGTGGCCGAGGCCGACCTGAAGCCGCACCTGCAATTGATCGGCGTGATCGGCGCGGCGATCGACGGCTTCTCGGGCGCGTCGCTCGCGCGTTCGCTCGCGTGGATGGCCGGCGCCGGCGCGAGCGCGCCGCTGTTCGACGGTGGACGGCGACGCAGCGTCGTCGCGCTGCGTCGCGCGCAGGCCGACCAGGCGCTCGCCGCCTATCGCACGGCGGTGCTGACGGCGGTCGGCGACGTCGAGACATCGGTGGCCGCCGTCGCCCGCAATCACGGCCGGACCGAGCGCCTCGAGCGCGCGGTGTCGAATGCGCGCGGCGCCTATACGCAGATCAACCGGTCGTGGCGCAGCGGCGAATCGGCGTTCATCGATACGCTGGAAGTGCAGCGTGCGCTGCTCGCGGCCGAGGATTCGCTCGCGCAGGCACGCACCGATGAAATGCTGAGCCAGGTCAGGCTGATGAGCGCGCTGGGAGAGTAGGCGCGCGGCTCGGGTTCGACCGATGCGCGAAGGGCGACGGGTTCGATGTCATTCGAACCCGTCGCCCTTTTTACTGCGTGGCCGGTGACGTGCCGTGCCGGTTCAGTCGATGTCGCCGCCTGCCTTCAACTGCGCGCCCACATAGTCGAGAAAGCTGACGATGCGCGACGACAGCGTCGCATTGCGATAGAACACCGCATGAATCGGCTGGCGGAACTCGACCGTGTCGTCGACGAGCAGTTCGACGAGGCTGCCGTCGCGGCGATGCGTGCCCGTCATGTAGTCGGCGAGGCACACGATGCCCGCGCCAGCGAGCGCGAGCGTCAGCAGCGTCTCGCCGCTCGACGCCTGCAGCGCCGGATGAATGCGGTACACGCTACCGTCCGCGGCGCGCAGCGGCCATTGGTTCAGCGTTTCCGGCTGCACGAAACCGAGCAGCGTATGGCTCACGAGATCGGCGACGCTCGCCGGCACGCCGGCTTTCTCCAGATAGGCCGGGCTCGCCAGAATGCGCAGCCGGCTGCTGCCGAGCCGGCGCGCATGCAGCGTCGAATCGCGCAGCTCGCCGATCCGGATCGCGACGTCGGTGCGCTGTTCGAGCAGGTCGATGATTTCATCGCTCGTATGGAGTTCGACCGCGATCGCCGGATACGCTTCGCGAAAGCCCGGCATCATCGGCGCGATCACGTGCTGCATGAACGGCATCGCTGCATTGATCCGCAACCGCCCGGCCGGTGCCTCGCGCTGGCTGACGATCTGTTCCTCGGCGAATTCGACCGACGCGATGATCTCGCGCACGTAGTCGAGAAAGAGCTTGCCCTCCTCGGTCAGTTCGAGGCGGCGCGTCGTGCGGCGAATCAGCGTGGTGTCGAGTTTTTCCTCGAGGCGCCGCAGGATCCGGCTCATCACCGAGGTCGGCTGGTGCAGTTTGTCGGCCGCCCCCGTCAACGAACCGGTATCGGCGATGGTCACGAACGCGAGCATCTCGTCGAGGGTCGTCTTCATGGTCGGCACTCGTCAGCGGTATCAGGGACCGTCACGATAGTGCCCACGCACCCGTTTGATAAGCGGGCGCACGCGCGAATGACAGTTGATTTCGATTCAATAATTCCCGCCGAATAGTGCCCGGACAATCGGCGTGAAGCGGGAGGGTTACCGCCTGTCGCCGAGCGCCCCGAGGATCCGGTAGGCAACCTTCACGCGATCCTCGATCGGCACGTTCCCGTTCGCGAGCATCACGATCGCGATCCGCTTCGCGGGAACGAACGCGACGTACGTGCTGAAGCCGGCGGTCGAGCCCGTCTTGTTGATCCACGTCGCGGCGCTCGGGGCGAGCGGCGGCTGGATCGCGCTGGCCGGCACCGCGTCGAACAGCATCTTCGGCGCATTGCCCGCGAGCAGCGTCGGCAGCACGACCGGGTACGGATACTGTTCCCAGATCAGATCCTGCGTCAGCGGCCCCGCGCGGAAATAGCCGGTGTGCGTGCGTTCGATCGCGCGCTGCAGGCGCGGCGCGGTCTGGATCATTCCCATGTTCGCCTGCACGAAACGCAGGAGGTCGGCCGCCGTGGTCCGCACGCCGTACGCCGGCTGCCATAGCATGCCCTCCGTCATCCGCACGGGCTTGCCGTCCTTCGCGTAGCCCTGCGCATAGTCGGCCATCCGCGCGGCGGGCACGTCGATGTACGTGTGCGTCATCCCGAGCGCGGGAAAGAGCCGCTGCTCCATCAGCGTCGCGAAATCCTGGTGCATCGCCTTCGCGGTCAGCCAGCCGAGCATGCCGATCGCGACGTTCGAATACTTGCGGTGCGTGCCCGGCGCATACTCGGGCCGCCATGCGCGGAGATAGCGGATCAGGCCCGCGTCGTCGCGAATGCTGTCCGGCACCTGCAGCGGCGTTCCGCCGGGCGTGTGCGTGCCGAGCTGAAGCAGCGTCACGACGCCGAACGGCTTGCCCTGCAGCTCGGGCAGATATCTGGCCGCGGGGTCCGCGAGCGACAGTTCGCCGCCCTCCTGCGCGTCCGCGGCGAGCGTCGCGGTCAGCGTCTTGCTGACCGAGCCGATCTCGAACAGCGTGTCGCCCGTCACCGGCTTGCCGGTCTGCTTCGACATCACGCCGTAGTCGAACACGTAGGGCTTGCCGTCGGCGACGACGCCGATCGCCATGCCGGGAATCGCGTACTGCTTCATCAGCGGCGCGATATGGCGCGTGACGGTGTCGTGGAGGTCGTCCTGCGTGACGGCGGCCGCGCGACCGGCGGTGGCGGTCGCGCATGCGGCGACGAACAGGGTCGCGGCGAAGCGTGTCGCGTTGAATCGCATGAGTGCGGTTCCTTTCGATTTCCGATGGTTGCATGAGCAACGGATACGGCGGCGCCGCGCATAGAGGGCGGCGCCGCCGGCCTGTCGAAGCAGGACTATCCGTTATCGCCCGGCCGCCAACAATCGACGATATGTTGCGCGAGGCGAAAGAAAAACTTATGAGGTACGGCGAATGGCACCTTGTCGAAAATCGACGGAAAAGAGATAAGCCTCGTCAGTTCCACGCGCGCTGGCCTGCCGCGCGATTGATTCACCCGCCCGGATCGAGGTCGAACTCGACCTGCGGGCCGACCTGCCCAAGTGGCAGATCATGCAGCGCGTGCCGTGGATCCCGCCGACAGCTTGATGGTCAGAACGCGCCCGGCAGCGGGCCGCGCGCCGCGCCTGCATGTCATCCCGGCAGCCGGTCGAGAAACGCGAGCATCGCCGCATTGAACCGCGCGGGCCGCTGCAGCGGCGCGAAATGGCTCACGCCGGGCAGGATCGTCAGCGTCGCTCCCGGGATCGTGTGCGCCAAGTACGCCGCATGCTCGGGCCGGATGAATTCGTCGTGCTCGCCCTGCACGATCGCAACCGGCACGGCGATCGCCGCGAGATCCTGCGCGGTGTAATTCGGTTGCGTGCGCATCATTTCACTGACGGCGGCGACGAACGCGTCGAACTGATCCGGTGTCGCCGACAGTCGCGCGTAGTCCTTGCGATGCCGCGCGAAACAGCGATCGATCAGCGGGCTCGGCGCCATCTCCTTCGTGCCGCCCGGATCCATGTTGCACGCGAAGAAGAACACGCCGGCGGCGCGTTCCGGTGCGCGAGCGGCCAGCACGAGCGCGATGCATGCGCCGTCGCTCCAGCCGACGAAGCGTGCACGGTCGACGTGCAGCGCGTCGAGGACGGCCAGCACGTCCGATGCCATGCGTTCGTACGAATAGGGGCCGTCGTCGCGCGTGCTGCGGCCGTGGCCGCGGCTGTCGATCACGATCGCGCGGTAGCCGGCCGCGAGCAGCGCCGGCACCTGGTTGCCCCAGTTGCCGCCGTGGCCGAGGCCGCCGTGCAACAGCACGACCGCCGGCCCCTGGCCGTACGACGCGTGCCAGATGCGCGCGCCGTCGTGGTCGAGCCATCCTTCGGCATCGGCCGCCGGCAGCGGCGGGCCACCGTGCGCGTCGAAGCGGACGAGTTCGTCGTCGTCGAGTTCCGCACTCATCGTTCAGCCGTCCTTCAGAGGGAGACGCGCTTGCGATTGTAATGCGTGCGGCCGATGCCGCCGTGGCCACTCAGGCCTGCGTCGACACCAGCCCGCCCGCCTGCGAGCCGCCGGATTTCGCGAGCGCCGCGGCAAGTTGCGCGATCGCCGTCGCGAGCGCGGCCGAGATCGTGCTGGCTTCCGCGCTCAGCGACTGCTGTTCGACGGCCGCGGACGGGTCGTCCTTCGCCCGCTGCGCCGCGGCGGCCATCTGCCGCTCCAATGTCGCGAGCTGCTTCTGCAGCCGCTCGATCAGCGCCTTCAACTGGGCGACCGCCGGGTCTTCCGACGATGCACCGGCCGTGCCGGGCGTTTCGCCGGCGGCGCCGGTGGCATCCTTCGTGGCGGTGGTGCTCGACGTGTCAGTCGCTGCGGCGGCACCTGTCGCGCCCGTTGCGCCCGTCGTACTCGCGGCATCCGTCGCGCCGCCGGTCAACGGTCTCGCGGCGGCCGGGTTCGTGGTCATGGCGCTGTCCGCGAGCGGGGATCGCGCGGTCGTGGAGAAATCGATCTGCATCGTGTCGGTCCGTGTGTCGGTTGACGAAGTGACATGGCGGAAATCGCCTTCCAGTTCGTTTACGGCATTCATCACACGAAACTTGAATATCGGGGGTCGGGTGGATTACTGCACGATGACCGAAATTGATGGCGAAAGGGCCAGATTCGCGGCATGGCGGCGCTGGTAAAATCGCCGCTTCGCCGGCTGGATACGCACGTCGGACGCTCGTTCGGGCCCGAGCGCGCGATGCCGCCGGCTTCGACTCCGGCCTGTCGAGGCGCGGCACGCAACGTCTGCCGACGACGCCCTCGCGGCTTCCCGGGTTGCCTTTTCCGTCCGCCTGCACGCGTGCCCCGCTCACCGCCCGAGCGGCGAACGCCGTGCGGCACGCATTCACCTCATCACGCATTCGAGGAACACACGATGGCCCGCATCGGCGCCTTCTGCATCACGACGTGGCTCGCCGCCGCGATTCTCTACTTCGGCCAGCACTCGGTCGCGATGATCGTGCTCAGCGGTGTCGTGGTATTCGGCGGGTTCGATCTGCTGCGTCCGTAACGGCACGGCCGTACCGTCCGGTGCAAGCGCATCGGGCGCTTCTTTCCGCACGCATCCTCGCATGCGCGTCGCCGGTTCGCCCGCTCCTTCATCCGTTGAAGGGGCGCGTGCCGTTCACGGCCGAACGGCCCGCTCGGGTTCCGTCGCCACCAGCCGTGAACAAAGCCCGTTCAGCGCGGCAACGTCCTCAACGAAGACGGCCCGCCCGTCAGCGCGATCCGCTTGCCCGTATCGCGCAGCTTGCCGCCTTCGACCGCATACAGCGCAAGCTGCCGTTCGACGTTGAACTGCACGATCACGTGCCGGCTGTCGGCGGTAAACACGATGCCCTGAGCGGCTTCGCCGCCCGGCACCTCGCTCACCTTCACGGCCTGCCCGTCGCGGATCTCGAACAGCAGCACCTTGCCGAGCTTGCGGCGGCCGGGGTTGTCGGCCGTCAGGTTCGAGCCGTCCATCGCCTGCACCGCGATCCATCTCCCGTTCGGCGAAATCGCGACGCCTTCCGGCAGCGACGGCACCGTCAGGTACTGCACCGTGCGAAACGGCACGCGCGACACGTCGATCAGCGCGACCGAATCGGCGTCGCCCGCGAGCGTGCCGGTGTAACCGGGCAGCCCGGCGAGCCCGACGTTGCTGACGACGGCCCAGCGGTTGTCGCTCGACACGTCGATCGTGTACGGCGCGACGCCCGTGCTCAGCCGCGTGCCGCTGTCGGTCACCTTGCCGTCGTCGACGTTCAGCACCGCGATGCCCTGCTCGTCGCGCAGCGACACGAGCGCATGCTTGCCGTCGTGCGTGAAGCTGATTCCGGCCAGCCGCTTCTTGCCGATTTTCAGGGCGCTGTCGAGCGTCACCTGCGTGCCGTCGATGCGCAGGATCGACACGCTGCCGTCGACGTTGGCGACGAGCGCGAGCCGGCCCGAGCGGTCGATCGCGATCCCTTGCGGATGCGTGCCGAGCTCGACGCGCGTGATCGCGGGCGGCGCGGTGTCGAGATTCACGACTTGCAGGAACGTGTCGAACACGAGCTGCTTCGCGGCCGTGTCGTAGCGCGTCGGCGCGCCGACCAGCGCGAGCTTCGCGTCCGGCGTGATCGCGACGGCCTGCGGCGGCCCCTGGATGCCGTTCTCGACGTCGATCTGCGCCGCGACCTTCGGCGGGAACGTGCTGGCGTCGAGCAGCGTCAGCGTGTCGGCGGGCGGGGACGGCAGAAAGGTGTCGCGGCCCTCGACACGCTGGTACTTGCCGTCGTTGCCGGACACGATCCAGTCGGCGGCGTGCACGGCGACGGCCGTCGTGGCCAGGGTCAGCGCGGCGAGCAGGCGCGCGCCGCGCGGGCGGAAAGGATTCGAATGCATGGCGGTCGGTTCTCCGGATCGGTTGCGGACGCAATGAATTGCCCGGCCCTGCTGCCCGACGGGCCGGCGCCATCGGATGATGCCCGAAAGCGCGCGCGCCCGGCGTCTCGCACCCGGTTCGGTTCCGTCAATCCGTGCGTCGCGTGCCCGACGGCCACTCGACGACGTCGTCGAGCGGATACACCGGCCGCGCGAGCCGCTCGTAGCGGAACAGCCCGAAGTCCGAGCCCGTCACGCCGCGGCTGTCGCATTCGACCAGCGCGGACGAAATCGGCACGAACACCGGCCGGCAATGCCCGTCGCGCGAAACGGTTCGCGCCGCACGCTGATCGGGAACCCCATGCCCGCGGCGCGGCGGCGTACCGGGGCGGCACGCGTCAGCGCGGCGGCGTGCGGATTTTCCCGTCGACCTTCAACGTGCGCCGGTCGCGCGCGACCTCGTACTCGACCGTCTGCGCGGGCGCGACCGCGCCATAGGATCGGCCGTTGACGTAGACGACGCCGTCGTGCAACTCGACCCGGTCGCCGTTGACGGTCGCGGCGGCGCTGTCGCCCTGCAATACCGCGCCCGAACAACCGGCCGTCGAAAAGCTGCGGACCGACGCGTCCGCCATCGCGGCGTTTCCGCCGCCCCGATCCGCCGCATGCGCGGCGCTGCACGGCGGCGCGTCCATCGCGCCGGCGGCATGAAGCGGCGCCGCGCCGATGCCACTGCCGGCAAGCAACGCGATCGTCATCGGCAACAGCTTGTTCATCGTGATCTCCGTGGTCCGCGGTCGTCGATCGGGGGTCGGTCGACGCTCCGGCTCGCAAGTCGGCCCGCTCCGCCAGTATGCGGCCACTTCCGCACGCCGGGCCATCGGCTTGGGTACCCCGCCGTGCCGCGCTGGTCCTCGCGCGTCGATCCGCCTGACCGCCGGGTCGCACGGCGGCGGCGCCTGCGAAACAACCGACCCCACGTGAAAAATCCGCCTTGCATAAGTTGCGACTCGCAACTATCGTTGATTGCGATCCGCAACTTTCCGGGGACAAACCATGGACCTCATCGACGTGCCGGCCAAGCCGCGCGACGCAACCATCCTCGAGCTGCGCGACTTCTCGCGCAAGCTGGTGCGCGAGCTCGGCTTCATGCGTGCGACGCTGGCCGACAGCGACTGGGCGCCGTCGGCCGTGCACGCGATCCTCGAGATCGGGATGACGCCCGGCATCAACGCGAAGGATCTCGGCGCGATCCTCCGGCTCGACAAGTCGAACACGAGCCGGCAACTCGCGCGGCTCGAAGCGGCCGGGGTCGTGGAGCGGCGCGTGTCGAGCGAGGACGCGCGCGCGATCGAGCTGTACCTGACCGCCGAAGGCAAGAAACTCCGCAAACGAATCGACACGTTCGCGACCGATCAAGTGTCGAACGCGCTGCGCCGGATGATGCCGGCCGACCAGCAAGCGCTGCTGCGTTCGCTCGCGCTGTATGCCGATGCGCTCGCCCAGGACAATGCGGCCAGGGCGCCCGTTGCACCCGCCGAGGCGCCGTCGATTCGCGACGGCTATCAGCCGGGCTGCATCGGCGACATCGCGAGCCTGCATGCGCGCTTCTACGCGGAACACTGGGGGTTCGGCGCCTTCTTCGAACAGCGCGTGGCGACCGAGCTGGCCGCCTTCGCGGGCGCGCTGCCTGCCGACGGCAAGGCGCTGTGGCTGTGCCAGGAAGACGGGCGCACGCTCGCGTCGCTCGCGATCGACGGCGACCCGGCGACGGGCGTCGCGCACCTGCGCTGGTTCATCGTCAACGACGCGTTGCGCGGCTCGGGCGTCGGGCGCCGGTTGATGACGCTCGCGATGCAATTCGTCGACGCACACCGGTTTCGCGAGACGTACCTGTGGACGTTCAAGGGGCTCGATGCCGCGCGCCATCTGTACGAGTCGTTCGGCTTCGCGCTGACGAGCGAATCCGCGGGCACGCAGTGGGGGACGGAGGTGGTCGAGCAGCGCTTCAGCCGGCCGGGGCCGGCGGGCGGCTGAGGTTCAATGGACCGTCGTCGATCCGGCGGGCTTCATGACGCTCGCTACAGAACGGGGACACGACACGGCGAACGCGCGCGGTCCATCGGCGTATCCGTCCGGCGAGGCATCGAGCAACGTGACGCTGCTGTAAGCCGATGCCGACCGGGATTCGCCAATCGGAACCGGCTGTTGGCGCGGTGAAGACAGTGCGTCGAACGGAGGGCGACGGAGCTGAACCGTGCCTGCGGCGGTTCGAGCCGACGTACGTTGCCGCCGACGGTCGCCGAATGGATCGATCGCCCTATCGCAGCGCGTGCTCCGCCGCGAACGCATCGTCGATGAACCGGATCACGTCGTCGAGCGACGACGTGCACGTGGCGTCCGGGGCAAGCGACCGAAACGCGCCATCCGGCCCGAAGCAGACGAGCGGCTTGCGCCAGCGCTGCGCGAGCGCGATCTCCTCGGCCGTCCCGTGCCCGCCCGGCAGCGCGACGATCAGGTCGCTGCTCAGCACGTTCACATAGTTGCGATTGATCGCGTCCGGCGCGGCGCCCGGTTCGCGCCGCGGCAGCGGCGTGAGGATCGGAATGTCGACGAACGGATGCGGATAGCCGTCGAGCGGCACGAAGCCCGCGACCGGATCGGCCCGTGTCGGCAGGATGCCGATCGATCGGCCGGCCCGACCGGGCACGCCGGCGAACGCGCGCGCGACCGCCAGCATCACGCCCTGCCCGCCGCCCGTCAGCAGGTTGAACCCGGCCTGCGCGAGCCACGCGCCGAGCGGTTCCGAAAACGCGAGCCACGGCTCCTTGCCCGAGCCCATCACGCCGATCGTCCTGTTGTTCCGTTGCATCGTGGTTTCCGGTGAAATCGTGGCGGCATGCGCGCGTCCCGCGCTCATTCGAGCTCGACGCCCTTGAGCTCGGGAATCAGGAACACCGTCGCGACCATGTCGAGCACGTAGAGGCCGGCGAGCAGCGCGATGGCCGTCTGGAACGAGTAGTGCGCGGCGAGCGCGCCGACCGCGACCGGGCCGAAGCCGCCGACCGCGCGGCCGATGTTCCACAGCACGTTCTGCGCGGTCGCGCGTGCGGCCGTCGGATAGCCTTCCGACATCAGCGTCCCGTAGCCGCCGACCATCCCGTTGACGAACATCCCCATCAGCGCGCCGGCCCACAGCATCGCCGTCGGGTCCGACAGCCGCGCATACGCGATGACCGTCACGACCGAGCCGAGCTGGTACAGCAGGAACGTCGGCTTGCGACCGATGCGGTCGGCCAGTTGGCCGAACACCCAGACACCGATCATCATCCCGACGACGGTCGCCGCCGTCCACACGCCCGATTTCGTCAGCGAGAAACCCATCTGCTTCGACAGGAAGGTCGGCAGCCAGATCATGATTCCGTAGTAGCCGAAATTCTGGACCGAACACAGGATCGCAATGCCGACGCTCGTGCGCGCGGTGCGGCCGTCGGCGACGAGCATGCGGAACGCGTTGGACTTCGGCTGCGTCGCGCGCCGCGCGAACGCTTGCGGCTCGTGCAACTTGTTGCGCATCACCCAGGCGAGCAGCGCGGGCAGCACGCCGACCGCGAACATGCCGCGCCAGCCGATGTGGAGCAGCAGCAACGGCGTCACGAGCGCGGCCAGCAGCACGCCGGCCTGCCAGCCGAGCGCGACGTAGCACGACACGCGGGCGCGCTTGGCTGCAGGCCACGCTTCGGCCACGAGCGCCATGCCGATCCCGAACTCGCCGCCGAGGCCGATGCCCGCGATGGTGCGATAGACGAGCAGATCCTGGAAGCCGCGCGCGAATGCGCACAGGCCGGTGAAGATCGCGAACAGCAGGATCGTCCAGGTCAGCACGCGCACGCGCCCGTAGCGATCGCTCAGCGCGCCGAACACGATGCCGCCCGCGACCGCGCCGACCAGCGTCCATGTGACCAGCTCGCCGCCCTGCCCGGGCGTCAGGTGCAGCGCCGCCGTGATCGCCGGCAGCATGAAGCCGAGGATCAGCAGGTCGAAGCCGTCCATCGCATAGCCGATCGCCGATCCGGCCAGCGCCTTCCACGCGTATGCGCCGACCTGCTCCGCGCCCGGGGCCGACGGCCCGCCGAGCGTCGAAGATTTCATGTTTGCCGCCATGGTGTCCTGCCACGAATGTCCGGCGACATTCTAAGGCCTGTGCCCGCGAACGACGCGGGCGGATGCGCGCCGGCCCGCGCTGGCCGGACGGCTGGCGGGAAACGACGGACCACGGCGGCAACGAACGGGGAAGGAAAAAGGAAGGGGAAAGGGAAAACGTCGATCCGGTGCGGCGGCGAGGCCGGCGATGCGCGATCAGGCCGGACACCGGATGAAAGACGGCAGGCGGGAGGAATATCGCCGTCCGGCCCGCCTGCGCGAACCGGACGACGCCGGATGGCCCGGCGGCGCGGCGGGCTTCAGCCCTGATCGTCGCCCGGCCACCAGGTTTTGGCTCCGCGGTCGACGGCAAGCGTTTCGAGATCCTTGCCTTCGAGCCATTTCGGCCGCGGGCCGCGCCCCGACCATGAGCGGCCGGTCGTCGGATCGTAGTACTTCGCGGGCGCCTTGCGCTTGCGCTGGACGATGTAGCCGAGCGCGCTCAGCACTTCCTGCTGCGAAATCCCCAGCAGCTCGACCTGTTCCTTGAAGGCCGCGAGCGCGGCTTGCTTCTCCTTCTGCTTCGCCTCCGACAGCTTGATGTTCAGGTCCCGAAGTTGTGCTTCGAGTTCCTGCAGGGCCTGGGTCATGTATTCATCCTCTTTGGGCATGTTTTTGCAAAAAGCTCCGATGGCCGAACCTACCACGAAGTTCCGCCGATCGGGGCTGTCAAATAGGTGAATCGTCCACCTGAGCCGGCATGATTTGCGCGATGAGCACGAAACGACGTCGTGCGTCACTGACAGGCAGCACCGGCCGGCAACGGGCGGCGCGCCGCGAGTGGACGGCGGCCGCAAGTGATTCGCCGCACCTGTCACGGGCGCGGCATGGCGCGAATGATAGCAGTGCGCGGCATCGTGTTGCAGAAGTCGCCGGCCGGGGTCGATGCGAGCCGGCGGTTCAGCAGTCTTCGCCGCCGGCCTCCCAAGCGATCCGGTCGAACAGCGCGCGCAGCTTCGCGCCGCGCGCCGCGTTCAGCGCTCTCGCATGCGCGACGCGCCCGGCCAGATGCGCGCGGAAATCCGGATGCGCGTCGCGATTCTGCGACGCCGGGCCGTGCCGGATGCAATTGGTCAGGATGGCCTTCAGGCGATCGAACGCGTCGCGCGCCAGGTTCGGATGACGGTTGACCACCACGCCGGCCAGTTGCTGCCGCGTGCCGCGCCGCATCACGCGGGTCTTGCGCAGTTGCAGCGCGAAGCCTTCCTCGAGTGCGATCGCGGCGACCCGGATCTGCAGCCGCTCGACGTCGCGCGCGAGCGCGCCGCCGCCGGAAAACGCGAGATCGTCCGCATAGCGCGTATAGGTCGCATCGAGCGAACGCGCGAGCGCGGCGAGCCGCATGTCGAGCCGGAACGCGCAGAGGTTGGCGAGCGCCGGCGACGTCGGCGCACCCTGCGGCAGATGCCGTTCGCGATAGCGCTGGCGGCCGATCCAGTCGAACCGGTCGCGCAGGTCCGGCGCGAGCAGCCGCGCCGACGGCACGCGATTGGTGCACAGCCCGGTGAGCGTCCGCGCGACTTCGGCCGGATACCCGAGCGTCACGAACAGCGCGTGAACGCGCGCCGCGCGCACCGATACGAAGAAATCCGCGAGATCGAAGCGCACGACGACATCGCGATCCGCATGCGGCGCCGCGAACGACACGATCCCGTGCCCCTTGCGAAATCCGTGTACCGCGCCGTGCGGCGCAACGCGATCGAGCAGCGCGTGCAGGATGCGGCGCTGCGCTTCGCGCAGCCGCCCCTTCGGGATTTCGACGAGCCGGCACCCGCCGCTGCGCTTGTCGACCGCGACGTACGTGTAGTGATGCAGCGGCGTGGCGCTGCCGCGCGCGTCGACGCGCCAGTGATCGGACAGCCAGTCGAGTTCCGGCACGCTCACGCCGAGCCAGCCGGCGAGATCGCCGGGCGTCGGCCAGTGCGGCACGTCGCAGCCGGCGAGCGGCGCCGGCAGCGGCCGCTGCACCAGCGGCCGCCGCACGATGCGGACCACCACGGGCCGACGGTCGCCATGCCAGGCACGCACGAACGCGGGCGCCTCGGCCAGCACCGCCGCGAGCGTGTCCGTATCGGTATCGGCCCACTCCGCGCCGAAGCGGACGAGCGCGAGGCCCGCGCATTCGTGCGCCCACGGCGGCGCTTCGCCGAGCACGGCGGCCATCCGCGCGACGACGCCGTCGCGCTCGGGCGAACCGGCGAGCATCGCCTCGGCAATCGTGCGGGTGGTGTCGCGCAGGGATGAGTGCATGGACGCAGAGGGGCGGGACGACGAGTCAACGTGACGGGTGCTGCGAGGGGTCATGTTGCGCGACGCGCAACGGATTCCCTTGCGGCGCATCGGCGTCTCGATCCGATCCACGGGGTAGCCCCGTAGTCCTGGAACATCGGCTGCCTGTTCCGGGCGTGTGCTTGACCCGCCGCCCCGCGTCGCGACTTTAATGGGCGGCGGCGCCAGGTGTCAAATCGAGCCGGACGACGCACGATGCGCGACGCCGCCCCCGCTTCCCTACATGTTGCCCGCCAGATGAAACCGCGACGCCGGATGCCACAGCCTCACGGACGTGGCGACCTGCTCGCCGACCCACGTGCGGCGTCGCAGCAGCAGACACGGTTCACCGATTTCCATCACGAGATGGCGCCGCACCTGCGCATTGGGCTTCTCCGCGTAGATCCGGAACTCCGCGCGCTGGATCGGCGCCAGTCGCACCATGTAGTGATTCGGCGTCTCGAGCGTGAAGTCCTGCTCCAGATACGCGGGAAACAAGGCCGGATTGACGTAGCGATCCTCGAACTGGATCGGTTCGTCCTCCTCGTAATGCACGATACGCGAATGAAACACGGGCCCGGCGCGCAGCCCGAGCGCCTCGATCGCGTCCGGATCGACGCTGCGCTCGATCAGCAGCACGCGCGCACTGTGCCGATGGCCGCGCTCGGCAATTTCGTCCGCGATGTTGCGGATTTCCAGCACCGTCGACTCGTAATGCCGGCGCTCGACGAACGTGCCGGCCCCCTGGATGCGCGTCAGCACGCGCTCGGCCGTCAGTTCGCGCAGCGCGCGCGACACCGTCATCCGCGCCACGCCGAATTCCTTGACCAGTTCGGCCTCGGTCGGGATCGCGCCGCCGGGCTTCCAGTCGCCCTTCGCGATCCGCTCCACGACGTAGCGCTTGATCTGCTGATAGGCCGGCAATGCCCGCGCCGGCACGGTGTCGGCCGATGCCGACGCCTGCCGTGCGGAAAGTCTGCGTTCCGTTTCGCTCATGCGCCCTCGCGCGAATGAATGTGGGGTGATCGGCCCGTCGTTGGCCGTCGTCACTGCAACGAAGGCGGCACACCCGCGACGATGCCGGCCGCGATCGCGATATCGTCCGCGAGCGGCCGGTCGTCGCGATACGCCGGCACGCGTTCGCGCACATGCCGCCACAGCGCATCGGTCGACGCGGCGCGCGCCGTTTCGCCCGGCTGCAGATCGTACGCCTGCGCGGCGGCGAGCAGTTCGATCGCGAGCACGCGCGTCGTATTCTCGATGATGTCGAGCGCCTTCAGCGCGGCCGGCGTCGCATGACACAGGTGATCTTCCTGCAGCCCCGACGTGATGCCGCCGTCGAGGCTCGCGGGCGCGGCAAGCCGCTGGTTCTGCGCGACCAGCGCGACCGCCGTGTACTGCGCGATCATGAACCCCGAACAACTGCCGCCCGGCGCGGCAAGAAACGCCGGCAGCCCGCTGACGAGCGGATTCACGAGCCGGTCGAGGCGCCGCTCGGCGATCGCCGCGACCTGCGCCATCGCCGCCGCGAGGCTGTCCATCGCGAGCGCGATGCCCGCGCCGACCGCATGCGCCTGCGAATGCACGGCCGGCGTCTCGCGCGTGCCGGCCACGATCGGATTGTCGGTGACGGACGCGAGTTCGCGATCGACCACCTCGGCCGTGACGTCGAACACGTCGCGCGCCGCGCCATGCACGTGCGGAATCGTGCGCAGGCTGAGCGGATCCTGCGTATGCCGGCCGCTCGCCGCGGCAAGCATGCCGCTGTCCGCCAGCAGCGCACGCAGGCGGGCGCCGACCTCGCCGATACCGGGCGAAATCCGCAGCGCGAGCGAAGCCGGATCGAAGGCGGCGAGTTGCCCGCCCAGGTTCTCGAAACTCGTCGCCGCGATCCAGTCGGCCCAGTCGAGCAACCGTTCGGCGCGAGCCAGCGCGAGCGCCGCCAGCCCCGTGACGCACGGCGTGCCGTTGACGAGGCTCAGCCCTTCCTTCGCGCCGAGCACGAGCGGTTCGCGGCCGATGCGCCGCAGCGCGTCGGCGCCGCGCAGGCGTTCGCCGCGATGGCGCGCATGGCCGTGCCCGACACAGACGAGCGCGACATGCGCCATGTGGGTCAGATACCCGACCGAGCCGTGCGCCGGCACTTCGGGCAGGCAATCGTGCTCGAGCAGCGCGACGAGCTGGTCGACGACGTCGGCACGCACGCCCGAATGCCCGTGCGCATAGTTGTTGATCGCGGCCGCGATGATCGCGCGCGTTTCGGCCGCGCCGAGCGGCATGCCGACGCCCACCGCGTGACTCATCAGGATGTTGTGCGACAGCATGCTCTGCTGCGCGGGCGACACGATCACGTCGCACAGCGCGCCGACGCCGGTATTGACGCCGTACGCGCGAATCCCGCGCGCGACGATCTCGTCGACGAGTTCGCGGGCGGCCGCGACACGCGCGCGCGTCTCGTCGGCCAACGCCAGCGGCTCGCCGGCCGCCACGGCCGCGACCTGTCGCCAGTCGAGCGGCTGCGCCGCACGGAATACGGTCATGGCAGCCTCAGTTCGTCGTGCGGTCGTGGTGGCTCGACACGAATTGCCGGAAGCGCTCGGAGGTCTGGCCGCCGAAGACTTCGTCGGGCGTCCCGTCCGCGTCGACCTCGCCCTGATGCAGGAACATCACGCGATTCGACACGTGGCGCGCAAAGCCCATTTCATGCGTGACGACCAGCATCGTGCGCCCCTCCTCCGCCAGCGAGCGCATCACGCGCAGCACCTCGCCCACCAGTTCCGGGTCGAGCGCCGACGTCGGTTCGTCGAACAGCATCACCTTCGGATGCATCGCCAGCGCGCGGGCAATCGCGACACGCTGCTGCTGGCCGCCGGACAGATGCGCGGGATAGTAGCCGCGCTTGTCCGCGAGGCCGACGCGCGCGAGCAGCGCCTCGGCCTCCTCCACCGCTTCCGCGCGACTGCGCTTCTGCACGCGCAGCGGTCCCTCGACGAGGTTGTCGAGCACCGTCATGTGCGACCACAGGTTGAAGTTCTGGAACACCATCCCGAGCTGCGAGCGGATCCGGTCGACCTGGCGCCGGTCGCTCGGATGCAGCTTGCCGTCGCGCGCACGCTTCATCGCCAGCTCCTCGCCCGCGAGCGCGACGGAGCCGTCGTCGGGTGTCTCGAGCAGGTTCAGGCAACGCAGGAACGTGCTCTTGCCCGACCCGCTCGCACCGAGGATCGAGATGACGTCACCCTCGTGCGCGTCGAGCGAAATGCCCTTCAGCACATGGTGATCGCCGAACGACTTGTGGATGTTTCTGACCGACAGCGCGACGGGGGCGGCGGGGTTCATCGGATTCTCCTGGAAAGAATGGGCGCGCTCAGGACGCGACGCGCCGGGCATTGCGGGTCGCCGCGGCTGGCGCACCGGACGGCTTCGGCGCACGCAGGTGCCCCGAGAGCCGCCATTCGAGCGCGCCGAGCAAGCGCACGACGATGAAGTTCAGGCCCAGATAGATCACGGCCGCGCAGACGAACACCTCGGTCGTCCGGTAGGTCTGCTGAATGATCTGCTGCGCGACGCCCGTCACTTCCCACACGGTGACGAGGCTCGCCAGCGCGGTCGACTTGACGAGCAGCACGGCTTCGGTCGAATACGCGGGCAGACACTGGCGCAGCGCGATCGGGCCGATCACGCGCCGCAGCAGCGCGAAACCCGACAGGCCGATCGAATAGCCGGCCTCGATCTGCCCGACCGGTACGGCCATCAACCCGCCGCGCAGGATTTCGGCCGTGTAGCCTGCCGTGCACAGCGCGAGCGACAGCACCGCGCAGACGTACGGCTCGCGCAGCAGCGGCCACATGAAGCTCTCGCGAATCACGCCGAACTGGCCGAGCCCGTAATACACGAGGAACATCTGGATCAGCAGCGGCGAGCCGCGAAACACGAGGATATAGGCCCGCGCGAAGCGGTTCGGCAGCCAGCGCGGCGACACGCGCATCGTGACGATCACGAGCGACAGCAGGCCGCCGAGCACGAGCGATGCGAAGAACAGGCCGAGCGTGGTCGGCACGGCCGCCAGCAACTGGCGCAGCGTGTCGACGAGAAAAGCGAAATCGATGGACATGCCCGTTCTCCGTCAGTTGCGCGCGAAATTGCGGCGGAACGACCGGCCGACGATCGCCTCGGCCCGGTTGAACACGCGGTTCGACAAGCCCGTCATCAGCAGATACAGCGCACCGCCCGCGACGAAGAACACGAAGTACTGGTGAGTCGAATTGGCGGCGATCTGGCTCGTGCGGAGCAACTCGGCAAGCCCGGTGACCGAGATCAGTGCGGAATCCTTCAGGCTCAGTTGCCAGACGTTGCCGATACCGGGCAGCGCGAAGCGAAGCACCTGCGGAACCAGGATGCGCCGCAGCACCATGCTACGCGGCATGCCGATCGAACGCGCCGCTTCGAGCTCGCCTTTCGACACCGCGAGCACCGCCGCGCGATAGACCTCGGCCTGATAGGCGCCCGAGATCATCCCGACCGCGAGCGCGCCGATCACGAACGGCGGCACGCCGATGAAGCCTTCCGCGCCGAACCACTGGCCGACGGCCGTCACGAGCGTCGAGCCGCCGAAGTAGAACAGATAGATGACGAGCAGTTCGGGCACGCCGCGAAATACCGTCGTATACAGATCGCCGAGCAGGCGGGCGGTGCGGTAGCGCGACAGCTTCGCCGCCGCGATCGCCGCGCCGATCACGGCGCCGACCGCCAGCGCGGCGAGCGTCAGCGCGACCGTCATCAGTGCGGCGAGCAGCAGCACACCGCCCCAGCCTTCGGTGCCGAAGCCGAGCATTTCAAGAATCGCCATGCGTGCCTCCCGGCATGTGTTGAGTGAATCCGCTGGATGCGTGCCGCCGCGCGCCGTTCGACGAACTTACGCGACGGCGGCCGAACACGCGCTTACGGGGTGACGTCGGTCTTGAACCACTTGTCGGCGAGCTTCTTCACGGTGCCGTCCGCGAGCGCCGCGCCGATCGCCGTATCGAACTTCGTCTTCAGGTCGGCATCCTGCTTGCGGAACGCGAGCCCTTCGCCCGGCCCCCAGATCGGCCCGCCGAGCTTCGGCCCCGCGAGCACGATCGATGCGTTGTCCTTCTTCGCGTTGTTCGCCGCGTAGTACGTGACGTCGTCGAACGAGGCGTCGATGCGCCCGGCGACCAGATCGAGATCGCGTTCGGGCGACGTCTTGTACACGCGAATCGACGCAATGTCCTTGAAGCTGTCGTTGATGAATTTCGTGTAGACGGTGCCCGACTGGATACCGATCGTCTTGCCCTTCAACTGCTTGCGCAGCGTGTCGACGGTAGGCTTGTCCGCGTTGGCGTCGCCCGTCAGCTTGACGATCGGCGCGCCGGGCGCGGCCTTCGGCAGGATCTTCGTATCGGTGACGGCGAACGTCGCCGGCGTCGCCGCGTACGGACGCGAGAACAGCAGGATCTTTTCGCGCTCCGGCGTGATGGAAATCGCATCCATCAGGACATCGAACTTGCCGGCCTGCAGGCCCGGAATCATCCCGTCCCAGTCCTGCGCGACCATGTTGCACTGCACCTTGATCCGCTCGCACACGTTGGCGAGCAGTTCCGGTTCGAAACCGCCCAGCTTGCCGCCCGGCAGCGTGAGGTTCCACGGTGCGTAGCCGCCTTCGAGCGCGACCGTCACCGTCTTCCATTCCTTCGCCTGCACCGGTGCCGCGAGCGTGGCCGCCGCAGCCGCGATGACGCCGATCGTCCTGATTGCCCACTTGATGCGCTTGCCGTTCACGAGATTCTCCTTGCGTTGAAGTTCGCCATCCCTTCGGTGCAGCGAGCCGCCTCAGGAATTTGTCTATACAAGCATGCAAGAAGAAAAACAGCGAGACAAGCAGTGATCAATAAAAACGCGGGAAACGCGGGAAATCCCCTAATTTCAGGGCTCTGGCGTGCATCGTCGCGGGGAATTCCGGCACATGTTTGGTGCAATTCGAGCGAGCGAATCTCAATGATGACTAGACAAATCCTGAATTCGATCGCGAGTGCGCTCAGACGTGAAACACGTCTGAGGATTCGGGCTCGTACGTGCCTGCGCGTTGCCGGATGCGTTGGCGACGCGCAATACGGCATCTGCATCGGGGTCGGGCAATCCGCCATCGCCAGCGGCGCGGGTGCTGCGTTCGTGCGATGAATATCGGGCGGCAAGTCGCCCGACTGACGCCCGGGAAGCGCGGCTGTACGCTTCGCGGCGGATTGGTACCGCGAGCCGCGAAGGACGCCGATCCTACCGCGCCTGCGGCGCGTCGCGCAGCACGGTCCGCAACGCCGTATCGAACGGCGTCGCGTAATCGATTCCGAGCGCGCGCACGCGCGCCGCATCGAGATGGCAGTCGTACGGGCGCGGCGTTGCGTCGGTCGGCTGCGTGATCGGCACGAGCGACGCGTCGATGCCGAGCGCGGCCGCGATTCGCCGCGCGATGTCGTACTTCGTCATCGGCTCCTCGCTCGACCAATGGCGGATGCCCGTGACGGACTTCCCCGCGAGATGGCGCAGCGTCAGGTCGCGGATGACCTGCGCGACGTCGGGCGTCCAGGTCGGATAACGGATCGCCCATGCGTCCATGCCGACCGCGTCCGCGCCCGGTCGCGCGGACGCGACGACGGCCGGCACGAGGCTCGTGACGGCCGATTCGCTCCAGTCGGCGATCGGGCCGAAGAGCAACGGCAGGCGCAGCACGCACGACAGCGGCGAGGCGGCGAGGAGCGCGGCCTCGCCTTCCAGTTTGGTGCGACCGTAGATGTTCAGCGGGTTCGGAGTGGCGTCCTCGCCGTACGGGGCTGCGTTGCCGTCGAACACGTAGTCGGTCGAGATGCCGAGCGTCCATGCGCCGAATCGCGCGGCGAGCGCGCCGATGCGGGCCGGCGCCGCGACGTTGATGGCGCGGGCCGCGGCCGGGTCGCGTTCGCAGACGTCGGGGCGGCGTTCGGCGGCGCAAATGACGACGGCAGCGGGCCGGCACGTTTCGAACAGGCGCTCGAGAGCCGGCTCGTCGAGGACGTCGAGTTCGGCGATGTTTTCCGGCGGCAATGCGAGCAGTTTTGCGCCGGCGCCTTGCGGGTGCCGGATGGTTGCGAGCAGCGTCAGCGACGGTTCGCGGAACAAGGACGCGGCAACCGCGCGGCCGAGCAGGCCGGACGCGCCGATGACGAGGACGGTGGGACGGTCGATCGGTGAAATCTGGTTTGGCATGGGTGGCGCTCGATCACGGAAACGAATGGATTATCGGGCCTATTGGACAGTATGAACGGCTCGCATCCGGTCGGAACATGATCGCCCGCTTCTTCGCCCCGCTTCTTCGCCTCTTTCTTCATCCATTTCCCGCCCGCCAACGGCTTCGTGCAATGCGTGATCCCCGATGCGGATTCCGGCCGCGAGCGCATGCGCTGCCCGCGGTGCCTGGCCACGACTCCGGTTCCGTCGTCGGCACGCGCGCCGCCCCAGCGTCGCCCGCAAAAACGAAGCCCGGCACGCTTGCACGTACCGGGCTTGTGATACCGAACGGAAACTTCGTCGTGCCTTACTTCCGGTCGACAGAATACCGGCCCGGCCCGCTCAACGCGAGCAACAGCAGCCCGCCGATGATGCTCACGTTCTTGTAGAAGTTGATCATCGCCATGTACTGCTCCATCCCCTGCAGCGCCCAGTAGCGATGGCCGATCAGCGCGGTCGCGAGCGTATAGGCGGCGAATGCCAGCGCGAGCGGACGCGTATAGAAGCCGATCGCGATCAGCACGCCGCCCACCAGTTCGACCGCTACCGCGATCGCGGCCGCGAGTTCGGGCGCCGGATTCCCCGTCGACGCCATGTACGCGACCGTGCCCGAAAAGCCGTGCAGCTTCTGCCAGCCGAACAGCACGAACAGGATCATCATCAGCACGCGAGCCGCCAGCAGCAGCTCGTCCTTCTTCGACTCCAGTGAAACGTAACGCATGGCAATCACCCTTGAATTGACGGTTTGATGCATCCGCTGCCGCTGCGCGTCGAATCGGCGCGCGATGCCGGCAACGGACCACTCTTCGCGCAGTCGCGCGGCAAGCCAGGTGGCCCGCCGCCGAAGAATCCATCCGGTGACGCCGCGACTGACGGCGCGCGCCGGATCGGTTCTGGCGAAGCACGGGTGCAGTCTACTGTCCCACGAAAATTCATCAATCCGCCGAAACACGATTTGCTGTCTCGAAATAGTGGACAATCGCGGGAGAGCGGCCCATCCGGTGACGGCCGGCCAGTGCGGATGGCGGACGATTCGCTCCAGACCAGCCTTGCCAACTGATACCGGCAAGGAAGAACACCTCTCGCCGAGCGATACATTCGCTTGCTGCTTGGCCTGTTCAATCCGGAGAACGGGATGATCGACGTGCGGACGACCGCACTGGCCGACGATCTGAAGCGTGTCGCGCAGCAGCAGTCGAATCTGTCCGACTATGCCGCGCAACTGACCCGGCAGTTCGTGACGTCGTGAATGACTGCGAATGGCAGCCGCATCGCGAAGCGGCAGGCATTGCCGCCAGCAACGGGAAGGAAATCGCGATGATGGCGCCGCGACTGCGACGCCTCGCGCAAGACGGGTCGTTCGGGCACGCAGCGGATGTGCCGCATGCACGGCACGGCATGCGATGCGATCACGCGCCGCGCTGCTGGCGGCGCGCGTCCTCCGTTATGACGCCGCGATCCGCCGGCGGAAATGTTCGGTGCCGGCCACGATCTTGTCGAGTACCGCGTCGAGCGCCCAGAAGCGTTCGCGCACGTCGTAGTCGATCGCACGGCATTTGATCGACCCGAACGTGCCGATCCGCTGGTGATAGAGCTTCGCGAGCGCCGGGTAGCCCAGCGCCTCCGATACCGCCGAGACGACCAGGAACGTCGAGAGTTCGTCGGCCAGCGCCGGATTCGATTCGCCTTGCGTGCGCAGCCACTGGTAGAGATCGGGATGGAAGTTCGTGAACACGCCGTTGAAACCGGCCGACCCGGCCTTCATCGCGTCCCACGCGATCGCGGCGTTCGCGTTCAGGATTTTCAGCGGCGACCCCGCGGCCAGCGCGACGCGCCGCTTCACCGTCGCGAGATCGCAGCTCACGTCCTTGAGCATCACGAATCGGCCCGTATCGATGCACGCGCGCAACTCGTCATCCGACAGAAGCCGCCGATAAGGCGCCGGACATTCGTACAGGCCGAGCGGAAGATCCGACGGCAGCCGCGCGAGCAGCCGGCGCAGATGGTCGAGCAACGCGGCGCTGCCCTTGCGTTGCGGATCGAGCCGGTTGGTCACGAGCACGACGCCCTGCGCGCCCGATTCGGCCGCCGCGCACAGTTCGGCGACCTGCGCGTCGAGGTCGTCGCTGATGTGGCCCGACGCGACGACCGGCACGCGCCCGGCCACGCGATCGACCACGAAACGCGCGAGCGCCGCGCGTTCGGCCAGGCTCAGGAACTGCATCTCGCTCGATTGCGCGACCGCGAACAACGCATCCGAGCCGTGCGCCAGATACCATTCGATGAGCCGCTCGAGCCCGGCGTAGTCGATCGCGCCGGCGTCGTCGAACGGCGTCAGCATCACCGGCACGATCCCCTCGATCGTCACGTTCGATTGCTGCGGGTAGTGCATCTGTTTCTCCTTGCTTCAATGAATGCGGATGCAGGCTGCAAGCTCAAGCCGGCAACGGTCCGGGCGCGGCGTTCGCGGCCTGTTCGGGAATCGGCTTGCGCACCAGCAGCAGGTACGCCATCGCGCCGGCGAACGCGATCGCCGCCGCGGTAAGCAGCGCGGGCACGAACGACCACTTCTGCGCGATGACGCCGGTCAGGATCGGGGCCAGCGCGCCGCCGATGAAGCCGCCGAAATTCTGGATCGCGCCGAGCGACGCGATGCGGCTCGGCGGCGCGGCTGCCGTCGCGAGCGCCCACGAGCACGCCGACGCCGCGTTGGCGAGAAAGATCACCACCGAAATGCATGCGAGCGCAACCGTATTGCTCTGCACGAGCGCGGCCGGAATCGTGAACGCGACCATCCCGAGCATCGCGGCCACCACCGCGTTGCGCCGGCTCACGACCGGCGACCGGCTGCGGCGCGTGACGAGATCCGACAGCCAGCCGGCGACCAGCGAACCGACGAACCCGCACAGGAACGGCACCGACGCGGCAAACCCCGTGCGGATCAGGCTCATGTGCCGCTCCATCGTCAGGTAGCCCGGCAGCCAGGTCAGGTAGACCCAGTTCAGGTATACGGAGCCGAAGAAGCCGATCAACATCCCCCACGTCGTGCCGTGCGAGAACAGGCTGCGCCATTCGACGAAGGTCAGTTTCGGCGCGGCGACCGCGCTCTGCGCATCGGCATCGAGATAACCGCGTTCGGCGGCGGACAGTTGCGCGCGCACCGGATCGCGATACAGCGCGAACCACACGACGGCGACGACGAGACCGAGCGCGCCGGTCACGATGAACGCCCAGCGCCAGTGAAACGATGCAACGAGCACCGACAGCAGCAACGGCGCAAGCGCGGTACCGAGCGGCGACGCGGCATTGAAAATGCCCGTCGGCGTGCCGCGCGCGCGCAGCGGAAACCAGTTGCTCACCACGCGCGCGGCCGACGGGAATTGCGGCGCCTCGCCGATGCCGAGCACGATGCGCGCGACGATGAACCAGCCGAAGGTGGATACGATGCCGCCCGCCGCCTGCGCGAACGACCAGACGATCAGCCCGATGCCGAGCAGCCGGCGCGGGCCGATGCGGTCGACCAGCCCGCCGACCGGGAACTGGCACAGCGCATAGCTCCACGAGAAGGCCGACAGCAGCAGCCCCATCTGCGCGAGCGACAGGCCGAGATCGCCGCGGATCGCGGAACTCGCTACGGCCAGCGTGCCGCGATCGAGATAGTTGACGATCCCGCTCGCCATCAACAGCGCGAGCGCGATGCGTTGACCGCGCCGAATCCGTGGCGGCGCGTGCGGAACAGCTTGATTGTCGTTCATGTCGATTGTCTCCATGTCACTGTCAGCGGCCGGGTTCGGCCATTCCGTCGGATGCGGAATTCAGGTCTCTATACGGTCGACTTCGTCGCGCGTCGGAATCGATGTCTGTGCGCCGCGGCGCGTGACGCTGATCGCGGCCGCACGCTGGGCGAAGCCGATCGCGTCGTCCATCGATGCGCCGCCGGCCCGCGCGACCGCGAACCCGCCGACGAACGTGTCGCCGGCCGCGGTCGTGTCGACGGCCGCCACCGCGAGCGCACGATGGCGGCCGCTCCCTGCGCTGCCGCGCCAGCAGACACCGCGCGCGCCGAGCGTGACCAGCACGTTGCCGACGCCCTTCGCGCGCAGCGCATCTGCGGCGCGCGCTGCCGACGCGTCGTCGCCGACCGCGATGCCGGTCAGCGACTCGGCCTCGGTTTCGTTGACGACGAGATAGTCGACCCGCGCGAGCAACGCATCGAAGAGCGGCTGCGCGGGCGCCGGATTGAGCAGCACCGGCGTGTGGCGCGCGCTTGCGCACGCAATCGCGCGCGCCACGCTGGCGACCGGCACTTCGAGCTGGCACACGAGCAACGCGGCGGCGGCGATCGCGTCGCACGCCGCGTCGATCCGGTCGGCATCGACGCACGCATTCGCGCCGGGCACGACGACGATGCTGTTCGCGCCGCCGTCGTCGACGGTGATCGTCGCCACGCCGGTCGCCGTGTCGGCGATCCGGTGCAAGTGCGTCACGTCGATGCGCTCCGCCGCCAGCGCCCCGTGCAGGCGCGCACCGAACGCGTCGTCGCCGACGCAGCCGATCATCGCGACCGATCCGCCCAAGCGCGCGGCCGCCACCGCCTGGTTCGCGCCCTTGCCGCCGTGAACGGTCTCGAACGTCGTGCCGAGCAGCGTCTCGCCCGGCACCGGCAGGCGCGGCGCGCGCGTGACGAGATCGATGTTGACGCTGCCGACGACGGCGATACGTGGTGTCCGTAAGCCGTTCATTGCTGAATGTAATCGCTTACATTTGCGGTCGACAAAATGACCGAAATGGTCATCGTCTCGGAAAATTTCGCCATACGGATCGAACAAGTGTCTGACATAATAGGGAAGCAGCAGCACGATAGCGCTTACATTCTCGCAGGGTTGGTCGGGAATGCAAGCGGGAGCATCACGAATCGAGGGTAAACAATGACGCTTTTGACGGCACACGGCAGCGGCACGGCCGCCCTCCCCGGAGACGGCCGATGAGCACGCCCCGCGCACGCCGCGGCAGCGGCCGCTCGGTGCTCGGCGACGTCGCGAAACTGGCCGGCGTATCGACCGCGACCGTCTCTCGCGTGTACAACGATCCCGGCAAGGTATCGGCCGACGTGCAGCAACGCGTGCGCGACGCGGCGCTCGCACTGAACTGGATCCCGAATGCGGCCGGCCGCGCACTGGCGTCCACGCGCACCCACATCACGGGCGCGATCATTCCGACCCTCGACGACCAGGTGTTCGCGTCGCAGGTTGCCGGCATGCAGACGGTCATGGCCGAGCACGGCATCACGCTGTTCCTCGGCTGCTCGAACTACGACCCCGCGCAGGCGCTCGAGCAGGTGCGCGCGATGCTGTCGCGCGGCGTGGAAGCCGTGTCGCTGGTCGGCGAAGCGTATCCGCCGGAACTGTTCGAACTCCTTGCGATGCATCGCGTGCCGTACGTCGTCACGTATGCGTACCGTGACGACAGCCCGCACTGCTGCATCGGCTTCGACAACCGTGCGGCATTCGCGCGGCTCACCACGCACCTGCTCGACCTCGGCCATCGCGATTTCGCGATCATCATGCAGCCGTCGACGGACAACGACCGTGTCCAGGCCCGCCTGCGCGGCATTCACGACACGCTGGCCGCGCACGGGCTCGCGGTGCGTCCCGTCCATCAGCACGAAGGCGCGGCCACGATCGCGTTCGGGCGGGCGAGCCTGCGTGCCATTGCCGGCAGCGATGCGGCGACGCGGCCGACGGCCGTGATCTGCGGCAACGACGCGCTCGCGCTCGGCGCGTTGCTCGAGGCGCAGGCGCTCGGCATCGACGTGCCTGGGCAGTTGTCGATCACGGGGTTCGACGACGTCGCGCTCGCGCGCGAAATCCAGCCGCCGCTGACGACGATGTGGGTGGATACCGACGCGATCGGGCGCCAGGCTGCGCGTGCATTGCTCGACGCGCTCGAGAACGGCGCCACGGGGCCCGGCCATGCGGTCCAGCCCGAGTTGCGCATACGGGAATCCGCGGCGGCGCCGGCGCGTGCGGCGCGCCGAAGCAAGAAATAGCGGGCAGCGCCGGCTTACTGCATCACGTCGATCGGCAGCGTCTTGTCGAGATTGTCGTGCCACGCGTTGATCGTCTTCGGCACGGTTTTCTTCCACGCCGGCACGTTCGAGTAGTAACGCATCCGGACGTTTTCTTGGCGTCGAACACCAGCAGCCCGATCCACAGATCGGTGCCGCGGCGCATCACGATCGCCGCGTTCGTCGTCGCGATGCCGCCGCGGCAACGTCAGCCGTCGAACGGCACCAGTTCGTAACTCGTGCTCCGGCCGCCGGACGCCGAGCGACGCAGCATGTGCTGCTCGACGAGCTCCGTGATATCGCGCAGCGCCGTATCTTGCGAGCATTTCGCGAGGGCGGCCCACTTGGTGGTCGTCAGCTTGCCTTCGAAGCCGTCGAGCAGGCGATTCATGACCTTGACCTGGCGTTCGTTCATCGCGACGCCCGCGCATCGCTGCCAGAAGCGCGCCTTGATCAGCACCGCATCGAGCGTCGTGTGCGCATGATCGATGGCCCGGCCAAGCGTGTTCAGAAACCACGCGAGCCACTCCGTGACGTCGAGCGAGCCGCGCTGCGTGCGCTCCAGCACGTCGTAATACGCGTTGCGCTCCCGCTGGATCTGCGCGGACAGGCTGTAGAAACGCTGCGGGCTTCGATCGGCGCGTGCCAGAACCAGATCCCCGAGCGCGCGCGCGATACGACCGTTGCCGTCGTCGAACGGGTGGAGCGTGACGAACCACAGGTGGGCCAGGCCGGCCCGGATCAGCAACGGCTCGGCCGGCGGCGCATTGAGCCACGCGAGAAAGCGCCCGATCTCGTGCGGCAGGCGTGCGGCAGGCGGCGCCTCGAAATGCACGCGCTGCCGACCGATCGGCCCGGAGACCACCTGCATCGGCCCGCTCGCATCCGAGCGCCAGCCGCCGACCGTGATCCGCGACAGCCCGGAATAGCCGGTCGGAAACAGCGCGGCATGCCACCCGAACAGCCGCGCTTCGGTGACCAGTGCGGCCGAATGAGTCGTCGCGTCCAGCACCATGTCGACGACGCCTTCGACGTGGCGATCGACCGGCGCGAGCGCGCCGATGTCGACGCCGAGCCGGCGCGCAATCGACGACCGCACCGATGCGACATTCAGGTTCTCGCCCTCGATCGCGCTGGTCTTGACGACGTCCTCCGTCAGCGCGGCCAGGCTCGCCTCGTCGCGCAACGTCAGGCCGACATCCGCCAGTCGGCCGATCAGCATGCCTTGCGCACGGCTGACGTCGGCGAGCGGCGCGGCGAGGGCCGGAAGGTCGAAGCGCCATGCCGGCCAGTCGGCCGATTCCCAGATAAAGGTGTAATCTCCGCTCATCATGCGGAGATTATCCACTCATTCGCCGCACGACTCAACAATCTCCGCAAATCATGCGGAGATTAATCGCCCCATTCACCGCAAGGCGGCCGGCTACCGTACCCGGCCCGCCCCGCTCGCCCCCGTCGGCGCCGGCTCCCCGAGCCGTTCCGCAAGAAACCCGATGAACGTGCGCAGCGTGACGAACCCTTCCCGATGCTGCGGATACACCGCATTGAGGGTGATCGGCGACGGCGCATACGCGTCGAGCACCGGCACCAGCGCACCACTGTCCAGCGCCCCGCCGACGATGAAATCCGGCAGCAGCGCGATGCCGAGCCCGGCGATCGCCGCGTCGCGCACCACTTCGCCGTTGTTCGCGACGAGCGGACCCTGCACGTCGAATGTGCGCGCCGCGCCGTCGACGCGGAATTCCCAGCCGACCCGCCGCTCGCGCCCGTACAGCACGCATGTGTGGCCGGCCAGATCGGCCGGCGTTTGCGGCATGCCGTGCCGCTTCAGGTACGCGGGGCTCGCGCACGCGATCATCCGCCACGCGCCGAGCGGACGGGCAATGAGCGTCGAATCCTCGAGCGAGCCGATCCGCAGCACGAGGTCGAAGCCCTCGCCGATCAGGTCGACGCGCCGGTCGGTCAGGTCGATGTTCAGCCGCACGGCCGGGTGCGCGGCCAGGAATTCGGCGATCAGCGGCGACACGTGCGTGATCCCGAACGACAGCGGCGCGCTGATCTTCAGCGAGCCGTGCAGCTCGGTGCTGCGTACTGACATCGCCTGCTCGGCGTCGGCGATCTCCGCGAGGATGCGCTGCGCGCGCGCGTAGAACTCCTGCCCCGATTCGGTCACCGCGAGATTGCGGGTATTGCGATGCAGCAGCCGCACGCCGAGCGACGCCTCCAGCGCCATCGTGCGCCGGCTGACGAACTGCTTGGACAGCATCAACTGATCGGCCGCCGCCGTGAAGCTGCCTGCGTCCACCGTCGCGACGAAGATCCTCAGGTCGTTGAGTTCCATATTGTCCACTCCATAGCGACAGTCATTATCTCTACAGCGATTTATTTGTCAAATCGATTGACCTAAGATTCATCTCAACGAACAGCCGAGCCCACTTCCGAGGTCCGGCGACTTCAAGGACAAAAAATCATGATCGACATCCGTGCAGCAAACCAACGTGGCCGTGCGGAGCATGGCTGGCTCAGCTCCCGTCATACGTTTTCGTTCGCGAATTACTACGATCCGAAGCAAGTCGGCTTCTCCGACCTGCTCGTGATCAACGATGACCGCGTCGCCCCGGGCCGCGGCTTCGGCACGCACCCGCACCGCGACATGGAAATCCTGTCGTACGTGCTCGACGGCGCGCTCGAACACAAGGACTCGATGGGCACCGGCTCGGTGATCGTGCCGGGCGACGTGCAGCTGATGAGCGCGGGCACCGGCGTGCGCCACAGCGAGTTCAACCACTCGCAGGACACACCGGTCCACTTCCTGCAGATCTGGGTCGGGCCGGCCGAAAAGGGCGCCGAGCCGCGCTATCAGCAGACGAATGTCGCGGCCGACGACAAGCGCGGCAAGCTCGCCCTCGTCGTGTCGCCGAACGGCGACGCCGGTTCGCTGAAGATCCGGCAGGACACGCGGATTTACGCGGGCCTGTTCGACGGCGACGAAAGCGCGACGCTGGAACTTGATCCGAACCGCTTTGCTTACGTGCACGTGGCGCGCGGCAGCGTGACGGTCAACGGCGTGACGCTCGGCGAAGGCGACGGCGCGCGCATCCGCGGCGAACACGCGCTGACGATCGCCGACGGCAAGGACGCCGAAGTGCTCGTGTTCGACCTGCGTCCGGTCGAAGTGACGGCCGAATGGGCGTGACGCCCGTTCGGGAAACCGGGCCCCGCCGAAACGCGGGGCCCTTTTAATCGGAGATTCGCAACATGGCCAAGGTTCTCGTTCTTTACTACTCGTCCTACGGGCACGTCGAAACGATGGCGCAGCACGTCGTGGAGGGCGCGAAATCGGTGCCCGGCGTCGAGGTCACGCTCAAGCGCGTGCCGGAAACGATCCCCGCCGACCAGGCCCGCGCGATCGGCGTGAAGGTCGATCAGGCCGCGCCGGTCGCCACGGTGGACGAACTCGCCGACTACGACGCGATCATCTTCGGCACGCCGACCCGCTTCGGCAACATGGCCGGGCAGATGCGCACGTTCCTCGACCAGACCGGCGGCCTGTGGATGAAAGGCGCGCTCGTCGGCAAGATCGGCAGCGTGTTCGCGTCGACCGGCACGCAGCACGGCGGCCAGGAAACGACGATCACGTCGTTCCACACGACGCTGCTGCATCACGGGATGGTGATCGTGGGCGTGCCGTATGCGTGCAGCGGGCTCGTCAACATGAACGAAATCACCGGCGGCACACCGTACGGCGCGACGACGCTCGCCGGCGCGGACGGCAGCCGCCAGCCGAGCGCGAACGAACTCGACATCGCGCGCTACCAGGGCAAGCACGTGGCGGAACTCGCGAGCAAGCTCGCGTCGTAACGCGGCGGCGTCGCGCCTCCCGAGTCGCGCCCACGAACGAACGGCGCCGGTTCGACCGGCGCCGTTCGTGCTGTGCGACGCTGTCGACCGTTACTGGCCCGAAGCCGGCGCGGCCGGCGCCGCCTTCGTCCCGGGCGCCTTCTGCACCGCGTTCTGCGGATAGTTGCTCTGGTCGCCGGTCAACCGGTAGCCGCTGCCGGTGCCGATCGCCTTCAGGTCCGACGCGTGCCGCGCGCGGGCCGCCTTGCGCGCCGCCTTCTTCTGCGCCTTGTCGAGCTGCTTCTGCGTCGGCGCGGGCGCAGCGTCCTGCGCGTATGCCGCCGGCGCGGCGGTCAACAACAGACCGAACGACGCCGCTGCTGCTACTGCCACCGAAACCACGCGAGACTGCTTCATGACCGATCTCCTTGTCGATTGTTGAGTGTGGGTCGGACACCGGCGCGCACGCGACGGCCTGCGACAACGGCACCGATGCAACGTTAGCCGATCGCCGCGCAAATGTCCGTGTGCGTTCCTGAATTCTTCTGATAACGTCAACGATACATGCGTACCGAATGCGCCGCGCGTTCGGCCTGTCGTGCGCGCCATCAGGGAAACCGATAGCCCGTGGCCCGCCGGCGCTCAGATCCAGCGCGACAGCACCGGCAACAGGATCGGCACGACGAATGCCGTCAGCACGCCGTTCAGCCCCATCCCGAGCCCGGCGAACGCGCCGGCTTCCTCGCTGACCTGGAACGCGCGCGCGGTGCCGATCCCGTGCGACGCGACGCCGAGCGCGAAACCGCGCACGGCCGGCTCGTCGACCTGCAGCAGATTGAGGATGCCGCGCGCGCACACCGCGCCGAAGATCCCGGTCGAGATCACGAGCACGGCGGTGAGCGACGGAATGCCGCCGATCTCGGCGGCGACGGCCATCGCGATCGGCGTCGTCGCCGATTTCGGCGCGAGCGACGCGATCGTCTGGTGCGACGCCCCGAACAGCGCAGCGATGCCGACCGCCGACACGATCGCGGTCAGCGAGCCCGCGAGCAGGCCGACGAGCAGCGGCAGCGCGGCGCGCCGCAGCTTCGACCACTGGCGGTACAGCGGCAGCGCGAGCGCGACGGTCGCGGGGCCGAGCAGGAAATGGACGAACTGCGCGCCTTCGAAATACGTGGAATACGGCGTATGCGTGAGCGTCAGCAGCACGACGATCATCGCGACCGCGATCAGCACCGGATTCGCGAGCGGATTGAAACGCGCCCGCGCATAGACGGCCTGCGCGAACAGATACGCGACCAGCGTGATGGTCAGGCCGAGCAGCGGGCTCGCGGCGAGATAAACCCAGATCGCGCCGAGTTTCGGGAAGGCCGTCATTGCGCGCCCTCCGCGGTGCCGCCCGCGCGGCGCTGGCGCCGCAGCAGCGCGCGCGTGACGAGGGCCGTCACCGCGATCGCGAGCGTGGTGCTGACGGCCAGCGCGACGACGACCGCGACCGCGTCGCCGCGCACGCGGTCGGCCGACACCATGATGCCGACGCCGGCCGGCACGAACAGCAGCGACAGGTGACGCAGCAGCTCGAGCGCGGTCGGCTCGATCGCATCGGCCGCCTGCGGGCGCAGCATCACGAAGCCGAACAGCAGCAGCATGCCGATCACGGGGCCCGGCACCGGCAGGCCGAACAGATAGGACACGCCTTCCCCGAGACACTGGAAGATCAGCAAGACCGCGAACGCCTGCAACATGAACCGCTTCTCCCGAACGTGGCCGCGCTAGCGTACGGCTGCGCGGCCGATGAACCGGCGGCTGGCGACGCCGGCGTGAACGATACGCGCGATCGTACCAACAATGCCGGCGGCGCGGCGCGGTCGTGCGATGGCGCGCTCGCCATGCAGCCGTTTCGCACGACGCGCTGCCGGTATGGACGACACACCCCCATGCAAAAAACGGCGGGCACCTGCCCGCCGTCCTGTCGTTCAGCTTCGAACGCCTGCCGATCGCGTTACTTCAACCGCGTCGCGATTTCGTTGGCCATCGCCTTCGTCGCGGCTTTCGTCGGCGCATCGTCGGCCAGCGCGTTCAGCAAACCGAAATCGTGAATCGTGCCGTCGTAGCGCGTGGTCGTCGCGTCCACGCCGGCCGCGTCGAGCTTGCGGCCGTACGCCTCGCCTTCGTCACGCAACACGTCGAACTGCGCGACCTGGATCAGCGCGGGCGGCAGCCCCTTCAACTGCGCGACGCTCGCGCGCAGCGGCGACGCGTAGATCTCGTTGCGTTGCGCTTCATTCTTCGTATAGGCGTCCCAGAACCACTTCATCATCGGCCGCGTCAGGAAGTGGCCCTGCTGGTACGCGTTGTACGAGCCCGTGTTGAAGTTGTGGTCCGTGACCGGCCACATCAGCCCCTGGAAGCGGATCGCGGGGCCGCCCTTGTCCTTCGCCATCAGCGCGACGACGGCCGACATGTTCCCGCCGACGCTGTTGCCGACCACCGCGAGGCGGCTGCCGTCGACGCCGATCTCCGCGCCGTGCGCGGCCACCCATTTCGTCGCCGCATAGGCCTGGTTGATCGCGACCGGGTAACGCGCTTCCGGCGACGGCGTGTAGTTCACGAACACCGCGACGGCGCCCGACTGCACGACGAGATCGCGCACGAGGCGCTCGTGCGTCGGGAAATCCCCGAGCACCCAGCCGCCGCCGTGGATGAACACGAATACCGGCGGCGTGCCCGTCACGCCTTGCGGGCGCACGATCGTGACGGGCACCGACACGCCGTCCTGTTCGATCGTGCGGTTCGACACGTCGATGCCGGACAGATCGACCTTCACGCCGTTCTGCGCGTCGACCAGCACCTGGCGCGCCTTCGCGGGGCTCAGCGTCTCGAGGCCCGGGCCCTTCTGGCCGTTCAGCGCGGCGAGGAACGCGCTCGTCTTCGCATCGGGACCGACGGCATCGGCGCCCGCGGCGAACGCGGCAGGTGCGGTGGACAGTGCGGCTGCCACGGCGGCAGCGATCAACAGCGGCTTGACGATCTTCATGGTGCAACTCCTTGGTCGAATCTTCGAATGGCGATGGATGGTTGGCACTGCGATTGATCAGACGAGCGTGAGCGTGACGTCGATGTTGCCGCGCGTCGCGTTCGAGTACGGGCAGACGACGTGCGCGCGATCGATCAGCGTCTGCGCGACGTCGCGATCGAGGCCCGGCAGCGAGATCTTCAGTTCGACTTCGATGCCGAAGCCGTTCGGGATCGCGCCGATGCCGACGCTGCCTTCGATCGACGCGTCCGCGGGGATCGCGATCTTGTCGCGCGCCGCGACGAACTTCATCGCGCCGATGAAACACGCGCTGTAGCCGGCGGCGAACAGTTGCTCGGGGTTCGCGCCCGCACCGCCCGCGCCGCCGAGTTCGCGCGGCGTGGTCAGCTTCAGGTCGAGACCGCTTTCGGGCACCGTCGCACGGCCGTCGCGGCCGCCGGTGGCTTTTGCATGGGCGCGGTACAGCACTTTTTCGATCGACATGACAGACTCCTTTTCCATAAATGAATGAAACAGCCTTCGAACCGGGGGTCCGCGTGCCGGCGGCTTCTCCGCCGGCATCGCGCTTATTTATCTACTCATAGATAGATAAACATCCCCAAAAAATGCAGGCGGAAGATTCACCTGCGCCAATCATCTATCTACTACATGATAGATAACGTGATCCAATAAAAGGCGGCGAACCGCCCGACTGCTTGCGCCGTCCGTCAGGACCGCGTTTTCCAGACGGCCTCGACGTCCTCGAGACGCGCCCGCGTGTGAAACAGCCGGCTGGCCAGCACGCTGCCCTGGAACGCCGCGTACAGCGTGCGCGCCGCGGTTTCTGGCTCGCCGCTGAACTGCAGCGTGCCTTCCTTCGCGCCTTGCGCCAACAATGCCGCGAGCCAGCGCTCGTTGGCCGTGAAGAACGCCTGCACAGCCTGCCGCACGTTCTCCGGCAACGTTTCGATGTCGGACGCGAGCATCCCGCACAGGCAGATCAGGTTGCCGTCGCCGAGCGTGCGACCGAACATCTTCGTGTACAAGCTCAGCTTCACGTCGGCCGGCAATGTCGGATCGATCGCCCGCACGGCCGCGAGGACTTCGTCGCTGTAGGCCGCCACCGCTTCCAGCACCAGATCGTCCTTCGACGGGAAGTAGTAGTGGATGCTCGACGTCTTCACGCCCACCAGGTCGGACAGGTCTCGATAGCTGAAGCCGTTGTAACCGCGCTGCATCATCAGCGTGATCGCGTGGTCGAGAATCTGTTCGCGGACGGTCGGTTTCGTTTCCATGGGTCGAACTTTATCTACTCATAGATAGATAGTCAAGCATTTTTTTAAGGGCGTGATGGCCCCTCCTTCGAGCCACCCGACGCGCAAGTCCGGCGCCGTTCGCCTGGCCCGCGCGGCTTACAACCGGCCTGCAGCACGGTCGAATCGATGCGACACTTGAAACCGGGCCACGCGATCGCAACGTCCATCCCCGGGACGGACGTGCCGGCACACGATGACCGCATCGCATCCGGCCCCGCCATCATCGGCCCACCCGCTGCGTCGGGCCGCACAAGGAGAACAAGTCGATGTATTCGTGGTTCGAACGGCGCCTGCCGACTTTCCCGCTCGAAGATCCCGTCACGCCGCCGAAGGGATTCTTCTCGTTCGTCTGGGCGTGCACGAAAGGCGCGCGCGGCTGGATCCTGCTGATCGCGCTGACGTCGGCCGCATTGGCCGCGTACGAAGCCGCGCTGTTCGCGATGATGGGGCACGTCGTCGACTGGCTGTCGTCGTCGACACCGGCCGACTTCGGCGGCCGCCACTTCGGCACGCTCGCCGGTTTCGCGGCGATCCTCGCCGGCAGCGCGCTGCTGATCGCACTGCATACGATGGTCAAGCACCAGGTGCTCGCGATCAACTTCCCGATGCGGCTGCGCTGGCTGTTTCACCGGCTGATGCTCGACCAGAGCCTGTCGTTCTACGCGAACGAATTCGCGGGCCGCGTGACGACCAAGATCATGCAGACCGCACTCGCGGTGCGCGACGCGCTGTTCATGTCGGTCGACGTCGTGATCGGCGTCACCGCGTACCTGATCGGCATCCTCGTGCTCGCCGCGAGCTTCGACTGGCGGCTGATGATTCCGCTCGCGCTGTGGGCGCTCGGCTACGGCGCCGCGTGCGCGTATTTCGTGCCGCGCCTCGGTGCGGTCGGCAGCCGGCAGGCCGACGCGCGCGCGCTGATGACGGGCCGCATCACCGACGCGTATTCGAACATCACGACCGTGAAGCTGTTCTCGCATACGCGGCGCGAAGCCGACCATGCGCGGCGCGCGATGGAAGCGTTCAAGGCGACCGGCGACGCGCAGATGCGGCTCGTCAGCGCATTCGAGATCGTCAACCACCTGCTGTCGACGCTGCTGTTGATCGGCTCGGCCGGGCTCGCGCTGTATCTGTGGCTGCACGGCGAGGCGAGCGCGGGCGTCGTCGCGGCCGTGATCGCGATGGCGCTGCGCCTGTCGAGCTACTCGCACTGGATCATGTGGGAAATGACCGAGCTGTTCGAGAACGTCGGCACGATCCAGGACGGCATCAACACGTTGACGAAGGTGCGCAGCGTGGTCGACGCGCCCGATGCGAAGCCGCTTACGGTACAGCGCGGCGAGATCGTGTTCGACAACGTGCAGTTCGCGCACGAGGACAACGATCGCCCGGTATTCGACGGGCTGAACCTGACGATCCGGCCTGGCGAGCGGATCGGCCTGATCGGCCGCTCGGGCGCCGGCAAGTCGACGCTCGTGAACCTGCTGCTGCGCTTTTACGACGTGAACGGCGGCACGATCCGGATCGACGGGCAGGACATCGCGCATGTGACGCAGGACAGCCTGCGCGGCGCGATCGGCATGGTCACGCAGGATACGTCGCTGCTGCACCGGACGATGCGCGAGAACCTGCTGTACGGCCGGCCCGACGCGACCGAGCAGGAGATGCACGACGCGGCCGTGCGGGCCGAAGCGTCCGAGTTCATCGAGCGGCTGCGCGATCGGCACGGACGCAGCGGCTACGACGTCGAAGTCGGCGAGCGCGGCGTGAAGCTGTCGGGCGGCCAGCGGCAGCGCGTCGCGATCGCGCGCGTGATGCTCAAGGACGCGCCGATCCTCGTACTCGACGAAGCGACCAGCGCACTCGACTCCGAGGTCGAAGTCGCGATCCAGCGCAGCCTCGACAGCCTGATGAGCGGCAAGACGGTGATCGCGATCGCGCACCGGCTGTCGACGATCGCCGCGATGGACCGGCTGATCGTGCTCGACGAAGGGCGCATCGTCGAGGAAGGCACGCACCGGCAATTGCTGCAGGCGGGCGGCATCTATGCGGCGCTGTGGGCGCACCAGAGCGGCGGGTTTCTCGGGGAGACAGCGGACGCGGAAAGCGTCGCGCAGTAGGTCGGCCGCCCTGGCGACATGGCGGCGCTTCGATCATCGCTCGTCGGACGAACCGAGGGCACAATGCGTACCCCCGTCGCTCCAGGGTCAATGCAACGTCGCGAACAGCAGGTTCAGCCCTTCCGAAATAATCGGATGACCGATGATCGCATCGCGCACCGCCGTGTACGGCAGGCCGCCGAGCATCGCCATCTGGACTGCGGTCGTCACATCGCCGGCGCCCGTGCCGACCATCGTGAACCCGAGAATCGCGCCGGTGCCCGGATGCACGAGCGCCTTCATGAACCCGCGCGTGTTGCCGTCGGTGCGCGCCCGCGGCACGGAAGCCATCGGCAGCTTCGCGACCCGGACGTCGATCTTTCGGGCATTCGCGTCCGCTTCGTTCAAGCCGATTCGGCCGAGTTCCGGGTCGATGAACAATGCATAAGGGATGAGACGTTCCGCGGTGCTCGCCGGCCGGCCTTCGATACCGGCTTTCAGCACACGGTAGTCGTCGAACGACGCATGCGTGAACATCGGCGTGCCGGCGACTTCGCCGATCGCCCACGTGCGCTCCGCCGTCGTCGCGAGCCGATGGTCGACCTTGATGAACCCGCGCTCGTTCGTCTCGACGCCGGCCAGCTCGAGCCCGATGCCGGCCGTCTGCGGCGTGCGCCCGGTTGCCACGAGCACGTGCGTACCTTCGATGGCACGGCCGTCTGCCAGCCGCACCGTGACGCGCTCGCCGCTTTTGCCCTCGACGCCGACGAGCCGCGCGGCGAGTTCGAGGCGAATGCCATCGTCGGTCAGCGCCCGCTGAATGACCGTGCTGACGTCCTCGTCTTCGCGCATCGCAACGCGCGGCGTATCGCTGACGAGCGTGACCGCGCTGCCGAGCCGCCGAAACGCTTGCGCCATCTCGAGCCCGATATAACCGCCGCCGATGACGACCAGATGCCCGGGAAGCGTCGTCAACCGCAATGCCTCCACGTGCGTGAGCGGCTGCGCATCGCGCAGCCCCGGCACGTCCGGGCTCGACGCGACCGTACCCGTGTTGATGTAGACGTTCTCGCCCTCGTAGATCGTTTCGGCCCCCTCAGCGCCGCGCACCGCGATGGTTCGCGGCGCGACGAACCGCCCCGTCCCGATCACGAGTTCGAGACCCGACTGCTCGAATGCGCGGCGATTGACGTCGACCATCCCGTTCACGACCGAGGCGACATACGCGGAAACGCCCGCCATGTCGGCCGTCACGTCTTCCTGTTGCGCCGCATCCCGCCACGCATGCATCGCGCGTGCACGGTGTATCAGTGCCTTGCTCGGGATGCACGCGACGTTGATGCACGAGCCGCCGATCATCCCGCGCTCGATCACCGCGACGCGCTTGCCTTGCCGGGCCATCTCCATCGCAAGCGATTTTCCGCCCTTGCCGCCGCCCAGAAACAGGTATTCGACCCGTTTGACCTCTGCCATGCTGCTCTCCAGGTTCCGTTTGTCCCGCTCGAAGTGTGTGAGTCGCGCGCGTTTCCGCGTCACGACTGCAGAAAGGCGAGCAGATCCGCATTGACGCGATCGGCATCGACGACGCACATGCCATGCGATGCGCGTTCATACACCTTCTGCGTCGCATGTAGCGGTGCTCGCTCAGAAGCCTTCGAGCACGATCTTGCCCTTCGCGCGCCCGCCTTCCAGCAGCGCGTGCGCGCGCCGCAGGTTCGCCGCGTCGATCCTGCCGAGGTGCTCACCGACGGTGCTCTTGAGCACGCCGTCGTCGATCAGCGTCGCCACGCGGGCGAGCAGCGCGTGCTGACGGTCCATGTCGGGCGTGCGGAACATCGAGCGCGTGAACATGAATTCCCAATGCAGTGAGATGGCCTTGCGCTTGAGCGGCATCGCATCGAGCGTGTCCGGATCGTCGATCAGCGCGAGCTGGCCCTGCGGCTTCAGGACATCGACGATCTGCGCGTAGTACGTGTCGGTATGCGTGAGGCTGATCACGTGGTCCACGTGGTCGATGCCAAGCGACTTCAGTTGCGGTTGCAACGGCTGGCCGTGATCGATCACGTGGTGTGCGCCAAGCTCGGCGACCCACGCGTGCGTGGCCGGCCGCGATGCCGTGCCGATCACCGTCAGCGCGGTCAACCGGCGCGCGAGTTGCACGAGAATGGATCCGACGCCGCCGCCCGCGCCGATCACCAGCACGCTCTGCCCGGCGCCGCCGCGCTCGGCGATCTTCAGCCGGTCGAACAGCAGTTCCCACGCGGTAATCGCAGTCAACGGCAGGGCCGCAGCGTCGGCAGCGCCCAGTGTCGTCGGGCGGCGGCTTGCAATCCGCTCGTCGACGAGACCATATTCCGCGTAGCTGCCGGGCCGCGTGATGTCGCCCGCATACCAGACCTTGTCGCCCGGCGCGAACAGCTCGACGTCGCTGCCGACCGCCTCGACCGTTCCCGCCGCGTCCCAGCCGAGAACGCGCGGGCCGCTCGGCTGCACGCCGAGCCGCAGCTTCGAATCGACCGGGTTGACGGCGATCGCGTCGATCCGCACGAGCAGATCGCGCGCGCCGGGTGTCGGCACCGGCAGCTCCGCGTCGTACAGCGACGCCGGATCGTCGATCGGTACGCCGGCCTTTGCATAAACGATGGCTTTCATCATTGGCTCCTTGAAGAGGGTGAGCGACGCGGTCACGCGCCGCGCAGGAATTCCGCGACGTGCGCGACATACGCGCTCGCATGCTGGAACAGCGCGCCGTGGCCTGAATTCGGATAGACGATCAGCGTCGCATCCGGCAGCCCCTGCGCGAGCACGAAGCTGTTCGCGGTGGGGATCATGCGGTCGTCGTTGCCGTTGGTCACGAGGGCCGGCTGCTTGATCCGGCCCAGCTTGCCTGCCACGTCCCCGCTCCAGTTCGCCCACGCGATCATCGCCTGCAGCTGGGCGGACGCGACTTCGGGGCCCGCCGGCAAATCCGGCTCGGCGGTGCGCGCGGCGAGGCGGTCGACGAATGCGGCGGCGGCCGTCTGGCCGGCGGGCGTTGCCGGGAAAAACAGCCGCTTGAGCTTTTCGCTCATCGGCATCTCGCCGTCCGTGTAGATCGCGAGCAGTTCGGGCCGATCCATCCCCGCCCCTTCGCCGCCTTCGGGCGCGGTGCCGGACAGGATCATCCGCTCGACCTGCTCCGGTCGCGCGATCGCGATGTCCTGCGCGAGAAAGCCGCCGAGCGAAAATCCGAGGATATGCAGCCGGTCGATCGACAGGGCGTCGACGAAGTGCAGCACGTGCTGCGCCATGTGCGCGATCGACGTCGGAACCTGTCCGCCGGAGCGGCCGACGCCGGCGTTGTCGAACAGGATGATTTCGCGATCGCGCGCCAGCACGTCGACGATCGCCGGATCCCAGTTGTCCAGCGTGCCGGTGAAATGCTGAAGACACAGCAGCGGCCGCCCGCCCTTTTCGTTGCCGAAGCGGCGATACGCGTAGCGCACGCCGGCTGCATCGATGTAGCGGGTCGTAGCGGCGGATGATGCAAATTGCGTCATGATGGGTTCCCTCGATGGGCGCGCGACGCGCGCCGTGGTTCACGCTCAGCTCAGCGCGATGTCATGCAGGTCGATCGATACGACGAGCGGTTCCGGCACGGCCTGCCCGTCGGCTGCACGCGGGTAGATGCGCCGCTTCGTCGGGAAGCGGATCCCCGAAACGGTCACATAGTCGCTGACGTAATGCGCGCCCGGTGTGTTGCCCGCGATTTCGACGTCGTAGTCGAGGCGGCGCACGAGGCCGTCCGGCCCGACGTAGATCGTCTGCGCCTTGCTGAACACTTCGAGCGTGTCCGGGTAGTGCACGCGAATCCGGCGCCACGCTTGCCCGTGTTCGTTCCAGATGCCGTCTTCTTCGCAGCGCACACCGTCCCATGCAAGCACGAACGGCGCGTTCAGGTACGTCCACATCGCGCATCCGGCGAAAAACGCCAGTTGAAGCTCGTCCCACGGCGTCTCGAGCGTATGCCCGTCGAACGACCGGCGCGGCTCTTCGCGCGCCGCGAGCACATGGCCGGCCGAATCGAGCAGCGCAATGCGCTCGCCGGTGAATTCGCTGCGCGCGGCTGACGCACCGAACGGCGCGTGCGACGCCCATTGGCGATCCGTCGCGACGGTGACCGTGGTGTCGTCGAGCACGCCGGCGTGACCTTTGAGGCCCCACAGCGCACCGCCTTGTACGAGGCGCGCGCGCACCTGCCGAAACTTGCGCCACTGCACAAGCCCGCCGTGGGCGTCGATGATGGATTGGGCGATCGCGTTCATGCGGAAGCTCCCGTGGGTGCGGAATTCATGGTCAGTACCGCGCGGAACCGGACGTCCGCGCGCATCATGCGGTCGTACGCCGCTTGCGCGTGCTCGAGCGGGAACGTTTCGATCATCGGCCGCACGTTCTGCAGCCGCGCGAACGCGAGCGTCTCTTCGTTGTCCGCCACCGTTCCCGTCAACGCGCCGACGACGGAGCGGCCACCGAACACGAGGTCGACCGCATTCACGGCGATCGGCTCGCCCGGCACGGCAACGACGATCAGCTTGCCGCGTGCGGACAGCCCCGCGACGGTGTCGGCCATGCCCGAGCCGGTCGGCGCCGTGCCGAGCACGACCTTCGCCCCGCCGAGCGCGCGCAGCGCGGCGGCGACGTCCTCGGTCCGCGCATCGATGTAGCGATGCGCGCCGAGCTGCGCAGCAAGCACGGCCTTGTCGGCTCCGCGCGCAATCGCGACGGTGTGAAAACCCATCTTGTTCGCGAATTGCACGGCGAGATGGCCGAGCCCGCCGAGGCCATGGATGGCGACCACGTCGCCGGCCCGCGCGCCGGCATTGCGCAGCGCGTTGAACGTCGTCAGCCCCGCGCACAACAGCGGCGCGGCCTCGGCCGCATCGAGATCGTCCGGCACGCGCACGAGCCCGCGGGCTTCGGCCAGCATGATTTCCGCGTAGCCGCCGTCCGTCGTCATCCCGGTGATGACCGGGTTCTCGCAGTTCACGATGTCGCCGTGCCGGCACGACGGGCACGTGCGGTCTTCGCCGGCGAGAAAGCCGACACCGACGCGCTCGCCGAGCCGCCAGCCGGACACCCCTTCGCCCAGCGCGTCGATTCGGCCGACGACTTCATGCCCCGGTACGCGCGGCGGCGCGCCATCCGGCGCTTCGCGCTCCACGGTTGCACTGTCGGAATGGCATACCCCGCAGGCTTCGACGCGAATGCGCACCTGCCCCTGTGCCGGCGCGGGAATCGGGCGCTCGACCAGTTCCAGTCGCCCGGGCGCCTTGACTACCGCCGCGCGGTAAGTCGCTTGATTCGTCATGATTGCCTCGTTATTCGAAACGGAAGTTCGACAGATCGACACCCACGATCAACGGAGCGGGCAGCGCTACGTTCGCATCGGTACGCGGATAAATCCGGAAGCGCGTCGGCATCCGGATGCCTTGCACGTCGACGTAGTCGCTGATGTACCGCAGCCGCGTTGCGCCCCTGGATGTCGACCTCGTAGTCGTGCCGGCGCAGCAGCCCGTCCGCGTCGAAGTAGACCGTCTGCACGGCGCTATGCGTCGCGATCTCTGGCGCGAACTCGACACGCAGCCGCCGCCACGGCAGCCCGTCGACGGTCCACGGCGCGATTTCGCGGCTGCGAACGCCGTCGTGGCGCAGCAGGAACGGCGACGTCAGATACGTCCACATCGTGTAGCCGGCGAAGTACGCCAGCTGTGCGTTGGACCACGGCGTCTCCATTTCGTAGCCGTCGAACGATGCGCGAGGAGCGTCGAGCGTATCGACGACGGTCCCGTCGTCGCGCCGGATCTCGACGCGCGAAGGCGTGTAGACCGAGTGGTCCGTCGTCGGAGCGAACGGGGCATGCGATACACGCTGCTCGTGCAACTGCACCGTCACGCGCGAATCGGTGAGCACGCCGTCGCGCTGCTTCAGCGCCCAGATCGCGCCCGTGTGATGCAACTGCGCCGATACGCTGCGAAAGCGCTTGAAGCGCTCCATTCCACCTGCCGCGCGAATCGCCAAATCAATCAGATCTTCCATTTGTTATCCTAAACAATAAAAAACGACTTCTTCATTCCTTCATTGCGTGTGCGATCAGCCGGCGTGCACGCCGACGAACGCCGCGATGTGTCTGGCGCAAGCCACTGGATACTCGAGTTGCGGCCCGTGCCCGGTCCGCGGCAGCGTCACGAGATGCAGCGTCGGAAGCTGGCCGTTGAGCGCATACCAGTTCTCCACCGGGAACACGATGTCGTGATCGCCGCCAACATGAAGCACCGGAATCGACGTCGAGCGCAGCGCATCGAGCACGGCATCGACCGGGAAGGCCGGGTTTCGCGGGCCGTCGCCGACCTGCTCGCCGGCCCACGCAACCGGCACTGCCGGGCCCAGGTCGACCTTGCGCCGCGCAACGCGCGCGGCCGCTTGTTCGGCCGCCGTGCGGCTCGCGGCGGAGGCCGGCTCGAAGAACAGCGTGACGAAATCCTCGAAGTCGTTTTCGCGCTTCGCCATCGTGTAGAACAACGGTTCGCCGGCCTTGACCAATTGGCCCGGCGGTGTGGTCGCGATCAGCACCGCGTGCGTGACGAGCTGCGGCGCTTTCGCGAGCACGATCTGCGCGGCCATCCCGCCGACCGACCAGCCGCCGATCACCGCCTTGCCGAGCTGGAGCGCGACGATCAGGTCGATCGCGTCCTTGGCGAGCGACGCGGGATGATAGGTTCGCTCGCCGCCCGACTGCCCGAGGCCGCTGTAGTCGAAGATCGTGACCTGGAAGCCCTGCTCGGCGAGACTGTCGAGGAACAGCGGATCCCACGTGTCCATGGTTCCGCGAAAGCGCACGCACAGCACGAGCGGCGTGCCACTGCCGAACGTGCGATACGCGAGGCGTCGACCATCGACGTCGACGAACTGCGTTCTGGCGCCGAGGCTCGGACTATCGTTTTCCATCAGTTCTCCCGTCGTTCGAAACAAACCACGTAATGGACATGCCGGTCGCGATAACGCGGCCCGAACGCACCGCTGCCGCGCCCGTATGCCGCACTGCCGCCCATTCAGCCCCCTGCGAGCGCGCGCATCACGCACTGCACGAGTTCGCGCGGATCGAACGGCTTCTCCAGCACGCACAATGCGCCGAGCCGTCTCGCTTCGAGCGCCCGGCGCGCACTCGGGTGCGCGGTCACGAAGATGATCGGCACGTCGCAACACCCTGCGCGCAGCACGGCGAGCAACTCGATGCCCGACATCCCGGCCATCTGGATATCGCACACGATGCAGTGCGACGTCCCGTTCGCGCCGTGTTCGAGAAACGCCTCGGCCGACGCGTACAGCCTCACGCGCACGCCCATCGAGCGCACGAGCGATTCCAGCGACTGTCTCATCGCCAATTCATCGTCGATGATGCAAACCGTCTTGTCGTGCACAGAGTGTCTCGCGTGACGCCACGCTCGCTGGCAGGGCCGGGAACGCAACCGGATTTCGGACAGCGTACCGACCGCCCCCTGTGCCGGCAATCATGCCGAGGTATGGTGCGGTCGATACCGACCGACCCGCTCGCGCGTCACCAGCCGTCCGCGCTGGCGGACGACGCGGGTGCGACTGCCGCGGCATGGATCATCCTGTCCCAGTTGCACGGAACGGTGCGGCCGCGCCCCCTCGGCCGATACACGCGATCGCCCGGCTTGATCGGCGCACCGGTCAGCACGCAGCGTGACGCGGTTCTCGCGGTCACGCAATGCCACAGCTGTTCGCCGAAATGCCCGTACCTCGGGTCGCTCCAGCGCACGCTGACAGCGGTATCCGACAGAATCTCGACGATCCTGATCCGCGACGCCGCCGGCGCGGCGGCCTCGCGCGCGCCGTCATTGCGCTTGCCGCGCACGCGCCGCCGATGCGAGCCCGGCGCGCCCGCCGTTCTCGACGGATCCAGCAGGCCCATCAGCGCGCGTTCGAATACATCGTCGTATGCACACGTTGGCTGCGTCATCTCTACCGTTCCCCTCGCATTGAACGCGCATGCGCGGCTTGCGCAATCGGCCCGTCGCATCGACGCATCGCGAACATCGCCTCTTCGCTATCTCCGCGCCGCGCGCTTCACTCACGTTGGAATCGAGTCTAGAGGAACGGTTTTCTGCGATCCATCAGACCGTGGTCGATGCCCTCCCATACCAAAGTCTGACCGTCGCGCCGGCCTGCATGCGCCCGCGGTCACGGTCAGCAACACGCAGCGATCTGCTTTATAGTTGCAAGTACATCGAAGTCGGACGCGCACGTCGTTCGTCGTCCCGATGCTTCACTTCCGGTCATCCGGTTTCGCGCCGCGCGCGAGCCTCAGCGAGCACCACGTCCCCATGTCCACGTCCGCAGCCCCGACGATCGCCCCGCCTGCCGACCCTCATCCCGCGGAAAGCGAGCTCTTCCTGTCGGCGCCGATACCGATCCTGATCGAAGACTGGTCGCGCGTTTATCGCGCGGTGAAGGAACTCAAGATGGCCGGGGTCTCCGATATCGACCGCTATTTCGACGAGCATCCGCAGGCCGTCGCCCGGTTGCGCGCGCTGCATGCGTTCGTGGCGGCCAACGACGCGGTGGTGCAACTCTTCGACGCGGAGTCGAAGGAACATTTCCTGCAGCACGCGGAGATCCTGTTGCCGGCCGACCGGCTCAGCAACAGCGCGGTGCTGCGCGCGATCTACGAAAATCGGATCGCCTGCCAGGGCGAGCGCACGCTGGTGACGTTCAAGGGGCGCCGCGTACCGATCGTATGGCGCTGCTCGCTGCCGAAGCACGAGGACGGCTACCGGCGCCTGCATTTCTATGCGTTCGACGTGACCGAACAGAAGGAGAACAGCGACCGGCTCGCGGTATTGCGCGCGGAAGCCGCACGTGCGGCCCGCGTGTCGCTATTTGCGGAGATGTCGGCCTCGATCCTGCATGAGGTCAGCCAGCCGCTGTCGGCCGTCGGTTCGTCAGCCGAAGCGGCGTTGCGCTGGCTCGAGCGCGACGAGCCCGACGTCGCCGAAGCCGCTGCCGCGATCACGCAGGCCGCCCGGTGGGCACGCGACGCGACGGAGATCTGCCGCAAGATTCGCGGCTTCATCGGCAAGGCGCCGGCGAAGTGCGTCGACTTCGCGGCCGCCGACGCCGTGCACGCTGCCCTGTTCCTGATCGGGCCGGAAGCCGCTGCACGCAACGTTCGTGTCGACAGCGACATCGATGCCGACGCACACCTGTTCGCCGATCCCGTGCAGGTCCAGCAGGTGCTCGCGAACCTGATGATGAACGGCATCCAGGCGATCGAAAGCGGCCCGTCGCACGCGCGCACGCTGACGGTCTCGGCCAGGCTGAGCGGCGCCGAAGTCGTGTTCGACGTATGCGACACGGGGCCGGGTATCGAACAGCAGTCGATCGATCAGCTTTTCGAGCCGTTTTTCACGAGCAAATCCGACGGCATGGGAATGGGCCTCACGGTCGCACGCTCGATCGTCGACGCCCACCACGGACGCATCTGGGCACGCGGCGAACCGGGCGCCGGCTGCTGCTTCTCGTTCGCGCTGCCGGCCCGCCCGCGCACGACCGACCCGGCCGCATGACGCTCGCGGCGCGCGGCGTCATGTCGCCAGTTGCACGCCGATCGCCTCGGACTTGCGCACGAGATCCGCAAGCGACGATGCATTCATCTTGCGCATCACCGATGCGCGATGCTGCTTGATAGTGATCAGGCTCAATCCGAGATGCGACGCGATCTGCTTGTTCAGCGCGCCGCTGACGACGTACGCAAGCACTTCGCGCTCGCGGCGCGTGAGCAGCTCGAACGACTGCCGCAACTCGTCGTGCGTGTCGTTCCGGACTCGCCGTGCCGCATCCAGCGACAGTGCGAGGTTCACGGCGTCGATCAACTCGTGGTCGGTGAACGGCTTCACGAGAAAATCGACCGCACCGCCCTTCAGCGCCTTGCGACACACTTCGACGTCCGCGAACCCGGTTATGACGACGATCGGGATCGATGGCCGGTCCGACGCCTGCTGAAACATCAGCCCGCTCTCCCCGCGCAGCCGCACATCGAGCAACAGGCAGCTCGCGACATTCTCCCTGTGCGTCGCGCGCAGCTCGGCGGTACTCGCGAAGGTCACGACGCGCAGGCCCAGCGATCGCAACAACGTATCGAGCGAGGCGCGTATGGCCGGATCGTCGTCGACGACGTATACAACAGCCGTCGAATCGTCTTTCATCGCTGCATCTGACATATCCTGCGCCCCAACCGTCCGTTCAGTTTCATCATCGCGAACCACGTGTCGCCCGATACGGTGCCGACGACGAGCGCCGACCCGGCCACCCGCTAGGCCGGTCGCGCCCCGCACAGCGCTTCGCTGATCCGCGCCACTTCGGCGGTTGCGACGTACGCGTCATGCGGCGCATCGGCACGGCGTGCCTGCCCATGCCGGGCACGCTTCGCGCGTGCGGCAACGCAATCGGCGACCGGGCGCGTCCGTGCGGCACACACGGCCGGTTCCAGCCTGGCGACATGACGCGGGCTACCGAGGACGGTTCACAAAACCGTGGGCGGACGAGCGTGCGGTCCGCTGTTGACGAGTCGTCGGTTCGGCGTGCCCGAGCAGGTACCGCCCGAAGAACATTCTATTGACGATGGGCGCGCGTGGAGGGACGCAGTTCCCTCCTTTCGTGCCATGATGTTGCAGCGCGGGATCCGGTATCGGCCAGCCGCGCTCAGTCGGTGTCCGTGTGTTCCGGCTTGCGCTGCCGCCGCAAGGCCTGCGGCGGATGGCCGAACGCGCGCACGAACGACCGCCTCATCCGCTCGGTATCCGCATAACCGGTTTCCCGTGCGATCGTGTCGATGGTCCACGACGAACTCGTCACGAAATCCCGGGCCGTTTCGAGCCGAATGCGCTCGACTGCCTTTGCAGGCGTCAGGCCGGTTTCGTCCTTGAAGCGGCGCGTAAACTGCCGCTTGCTCATCCTCGCCACGTCGGCCAGCTTGTCGACCGTCAGTTCGGTGCCGAGATTCGCCCGGATGTGCGTGATGACGTCGTGGATCCGATTGCTGCGTGCCGGATGGTCGATCAGCACGGACGATTGCGGCTGCGACCCCGAGCGCCTCCAGCGCTCGAGCACCAGGTCTTTCGCAACCTGCAACGCGGCGTCCGGGCCGAGATCTTCTTCGAGCATCGCGAGCGCCATGTCCATGGCCGTGCTCATTCCGGCCGAACTCCACAGCGCGCCGTCGCGCACGAAGATGCAATCGCTCTCCACCGATACCGCAGGGTAGCGATCCCTGAACCGGTCGAGAAACGCCCAATGCGTCGTTGCACGGCGCCCGTCCAGCAGGCCCGCCTCGGCCAGCAGAAACGCACCGAGGCAAATCGACGCCATGCGTTCGACCTTGCCGGACAGATCGACCAGCAGTTCGCGCATGCGGTCCGTGAGCGGCGGCGTCGACAGCGAAGCGCCGACGAATACCGTGTGCAGCTCCGACAGCCGCGCCGGTTGAGTCGATGCGCACATCCCGAACGACGCCTCCACGGGGCCGCCATCCTCCGAGATCACGCTCACTTCATAGAGCGAGCGGCCGGCGCGGAGATTGGCGATGTCGAACACGGACAACGCGAGCAGGCTCATCACCTGAAACTGAGGGACGACGACAAGCCCAATGCGACGCATACTGACCTCACGCGAATCGACCCCGCCGGCGCATACCGGCGGGGCCACAACAAACAGAAAATCGGGCATGCTGCGGGGATCGCGGCATGCCAACCGGCACTCCGGCGATGCTACAAGATTTTCGGGACAGAAAAGAATGGCCATGCAGCGGACATGGCCGAGCGCTCGGCCCGTCCCGTCGCACGACGACTGCCAGCAGGCGCGAGCCGGCCGTGCACACTTCGCCCATGTTGCAGAAGCGGCGCGCGCGGTGCGGTCGAGATCGGGACAGTCGGGCAGCACGAGGTTCGGCAACTTGCCGCCGAGTTCGAGCCACACGCGCTTCAGGTTTGACTGCGCGGCGCACGCCATGATCTGCTGCCCGGTGCGTGTCGATCCCGTGAACGCGATGCAGTCGACGTCGCGATGCAGCCCAGCGCCCGACCCGGCTCCGCGCCGTTCGGCACGACGTTGAACACGCCGGCCGGAATGCCGGCCGCGAACGCGAGCCGCGCAACGCGCGGCGCGGTCAGCGGCGATTTCTCCGACGGCTCGAGCACCACGCTGTTGCCGGCCGCGAGCGCCACGCGAGATGCACGTGTGCGCGTCGTTCGTCCAGGGCACGACGTCGGCCGCGATTGCGCAGTCGATGGGGCGCAAGACGTCCACCGTCGATACGTACGCGAAGCGCGCGTTCGCCAAGCTCGGCGTCGATTCGCGCCGGCAACTGATGACGCTCGTCCTGAGAAACGCGTCGCGGCGCCACGACACGTAGGCCCCGCGCGAGACGCCAACCCGTTGCGCACGCATCCATCGCCGCGCGCCTCATAACGATCCGACAATTTATTGGTTCCCTCGACGATGCGCGGTCCGTATCGTTCACCGATTCGTCAGACCAATTGACCAACGGGGGAATCCAATCATGAAACAGATCCGGTCATTCGCGCTGCTCGCACTGCCGGCCGCGCTCGCCACCGCCGGCGCCCACGCACAAAGCAGCGTCACGCTGTACGGCATCGCCGACGCGGGCATCGCGTACGTCCACAACGCGCAGAACGCGAACGGCAGCAACGCGTCGAGCCTCGTGAAGTTCAGCAGTGGCAACCTGTCGGGCAGCCGCTGGGGGCTGCGCGGCATCGAGGATCTCGGCAGCGGCCTGTCCGCGCTGTTCCAGCTCGAGAACGGCTTCAACATCGGCACCGGCGCGCTCGGCCAGGGCCAGCGCGAATTCGGCCGCAAGGCCGTCGTCGGCCTCGCAAGCAGCACGTTCGGCACCGTGACGCTCGGCCGCCAGTACGATCCGGTCGTCGATCTCGTGCAGGGCCTCACGCAGGACAACTACTTCGGCGGCGTGTTCGCGACGCCGGGCGATCTCGACAACTACGACAACAGCCTGCGCGTCAGCAACTCGGTGAAATACACGAGCCCGCTGATCTCCGGCTTCCAGTTCGCGGCGCTGTACGGCTTCGGCGGCGTCGCGGGCGCGACCGGCAGCGGCCGCACGTACAGCTTCGGCGCGAGCTACGCGAACGGGCCGCTGTCGCTCGGCGCCGGCTACTTCTACGCGAACGGCGGCACGACGGTCGCGAACGGCGTCCGCACGTGGTCGAGCAGCTCGGACACGCTGTTCAACACCGTGATCAACCAGGGCTTCTCGAGCGCGAAGTCGATCCAGATCGTGCGCGTGGCCGGCCAGTACGTGGCCGGGCCGGCGACCTTCGGCCTCGCGTATTCGAACACGCAATACGGCGCGGACACGCTGTCGGCGTTCAGCCAGAACGCGAAGTTCAACAACGGCTCGGCGTTCTTCAACTGGCAGTTCTCGCCGGCGCTGCGCGCGGGCGTCGGCTACAACTACACGTCGCTGACGGGCCCGGCTTCCGCGCACTACAACCAGGTCAACCTCGGCGCGGACTATGCACTGTCGAAGCGCACCGATCTGTATGCGCTGTTCGGCTATCAGAAGGCGAGCGGCAACACGCTCAACGCGAGCGGGGCGACCGTGAAAGCGGCCGCGTCGGTCGGCTCGTACGGCGTGAACTCGGGCACCGATACGCAGGAACTCGCGATCGTCGGCATTCGCCACAAGTTCTGATCGTCCCGTCGCACGACGATCGTTACGGCAGGCGCGCACCGCGGTGCGCGCCTGCCGCGTTTACACTGGCCATCTTCACGTTCGTCACGACTTCGAGCGGCGGCAGCGCCTCGAAAAATTGTCTCCGCCGACGCCCACCTTCGAAATTTTCGTCAGACGGAGAATACTGTGGCAATCGTACGGCCTCGGTTCATGGGACCGCAGCACGTTTCCGGCACTGAAGGCTCTGGACAGTCGCCGCACGCCTTCCAGGGTCGAACAGGCGTCGCAACACCGGTCCAATCATCGGTCTAATGTCGCCGCATGCCGCCGAACCCGTGACCCGCACCCACCGGGAACGCGCCATGGCGGAACCCCGCGCCCATCGGCACGCCGAAGCGGCGATGTCCGATCGGATTGAAATGATCGACGTGATCGAAATGGTGAAAACGCCGGAAGCGATCGACGAAGATGAAGCTCACACCCGCGCCGATGAACAGCGGCGGCCCCCAGTACCACGGATCGGCATACGGATAGGCTGCCACCGGGTACCAAAGCACGCTGCCGTCGGCGTCTTGCACGATCTGCCAGGTCCCGTCGTCTTGCAGACACGCGCGCCCCACGATCTGCTGCTCCGTGCCGTCGATGTTCGCCTGCGCGACGACCGCACGGCAGTTCGTGCCGTTCTCCGCTGGATCGTCGGTCATTTGCGCGAAGACGGACGCGGCAAAGCCGAGACAGACGATACCTGTCACGGATCGAAACGAGTTGCACATGATCGGCTCCTGCGTCGTTGCCCCCGACCCATTGATCCCGAGCGTCGCCAACGACGCCCGCGCACCGTTTTGCTTGCGCACGATTCGTCGCGCGGCGATCGCCTCTCGCCGCTGCTTCGCTTCGTACAGGGGTCTCCTGACGGCTAAACGACACAGCGCGGCAGGTTATTCCAGGGGTCGGGATACGGATGTCCGTCGCAGACATCCTTGGCAATCGATGCCGGGATCACCGCGTAGCGTGACGTCGGGCGACATGGTAGACAGCCGCTGCCGTGATCCCGAAGATCAGATGAGCGACCAGCGTGATCGCGCCGCGAACCGGGATGAACCACGGAAAGATCGCCGTGAACCCGTACAGGTTCACGCCATACAGGAGGAACCCGAACGCGCCGCCCGCGAACAGCGCGGCCACGAGCGGCAAACTGCGGATCAGCCGTGCCAGCACGGCCGCATAGACGAGCGAAATCGCCGCATGCACGAGCGTCGCCACACCCATGACCAGCGGATCGAAGCCGCCGGACGCACCGAGCACGCGTGGCCCCATCACGATCGCGGCGGTGAGGCGCGCATCGCGCAACAGGTTCCGGACGGCGTCTTCGCCGACGATGGCCCAAAGCAGCAACTCGATGACGGTCGATCCGACCGCCGCGCCGAACGCTGCCCAGAGAACCGGCACCACGCGCGCTTGTTTCAATGCTCGTCCTTATGGCGGGGAAATCGATGCATCGAGCGAAGCCGCCGTGCAAACCGGTCCGCTACGCCCCTTCGCAGTCCGACCAGTACGCAAACGGATCGCGATGTTTCGGATAGTGCTCGTCCAGCCATTTCAGCAGCGTCGCCCGCGCATTGTCCATGTCGGCCTTCAACGACGACGTCGTCAGTTCGTGCAATTCGACGGATTTTTCCCGATCGATCACGAAGCAGTTCCAGTCGGGGCCGTCGAGATCCGGATCGTCGGACGCCTTCGACGACTTGCTCCAGCCGAAACGCTTGCGCGCATCGATGTAGTAGCGCGGATGCACCTTCAAATACGACATCTCGCCGCCCTGCAGGCTGCTCTCGGCGCGCAGCACGTCGCGCTCGTCGACGATCTGCGTGACTTCCGGAAGCCGGCGCGAACGCCATCCGGCAGGCAGCGTCGCCACCGCGCGGACGCTGTCGTACGTGCCCCACTCGAGGCCCCACGCTTCGGCCATGCGCTTCATGAACGCGTCGGCGCTCGGATAACCGCGCAACTGGATGCGGGTCGACAACGTGACTTCGACGCCGCGACCGCCGGATGCGCTCGACACCTCGTCGTCCGTTGCGAACGGATTGCCCGGACGCGGCGATTCGCGCTTCGCGTCCGTGGGCGCCAGGCCGGAAAAAAGTTGATCCAGCGCCGCACGCGCTTTCGACGATTTGTCTGGTCTATTCATCGGTTCCCTTTTGTGCAAATTTGAACCCGTATTGCAATAATTGGTGATTGCCCTGCCGTCGGGCAAAGGCTCGATTCCGCTTCACTGTTCCGCTTCACCGCGGCGATCTCGCCGTTTTCCGCGGCTGCATTGTAACGATTCGGCGGCTGCGGCCGCGGCCGAACCCCGCCGCATTCCATTCGTCCCGAAACGGTCGCCGACATAAAGCGGCATGACCACGCGAGTTTCCATGGCAAGCCAGCCGTCCGTGCCGTATACACTCGCCCCTTTCGTAGCGTCGGAAGTCCGACGGTACGCTCGACGACATCGACACCGGGCTTCATCCGAAAGCCGGCTTCCCTGCCGGCCGTGATCGCACGCGTTGGTGGCCGCGAAACGAGGCAATGCTGGAGAAACCATGATCCGATTTTTCACGCGCTGGTTTGGCAACAAGACAAGCGACCGGAACGACACACCGGACGCGCCCGAGCCGGTTTCCGATGCCGATATCCTGCGCGATCACTTCTCGCCATCGCCAGACGCGTTGGCGGCGCTTGCGAAGCTGGTCGAGCTCATCGTAAAGCCGCTCGACACCGCGACCCGTCACCGTCTCGTCGCCTACGTCCTCGATGCCGAACCCGGAGAAGACACGTCGTCGATACTCGACTGGGTACTGACACGCGACATGAGCGCCCCGGAAACGCTCGACCCTTCCAACTGGTGCCTGTGCATTTCGGTCGACTGGCGCGCATCCGACCAAATCGAATGGCAGGCAAACCAGATGCTCGATACGCTGGGCATCGCCGAGCGCTGGACCTGGGACGGCGAAGGCGACGTACCGGCCGGGCTGCTCATGCTGGGCGCCTGGCTGGCCGATAAAGGGTACGCGTTGCTTCATCTCGACACCGGACACGACGCCTATACGGCGTTCGCCGTCAGCCAAGACGACCTCGCAGAAGCACTCGCGCTTGCCCATGCCGCGGGTGCGGAAATCTCGATGTACGACGACCTTCGGCCGTGAAAGGCATGCGTCCCGCTCGCCATTCTACGCAATCCGCCGCGCCCCCTACCCCAGCGCCCTGACCATCCGCTCCATCAACGCGAGCACCTCCGGCCGATTCTCGCCCTTCGCATGCACGAAGTGATAGCTGAGCAGCGAATCGACTTCGTGGCGGCTCACGCGCACGAGTGCGCTGCGCTTCAGATACGCATCGGCAAGCGGCGTTCGCGCAAGCGCCACGCCCAGCCCCGCTTCGGCCGCCGCCAGCACGAGGTTGTAATCCTCGAACCGGCGATCCTGCGCACGCGGCTTGAACGGAATGCCGAGCGCATCGAACCACGTGCGCCAGCCGGTCACGTCGGAATCGTGCAGCAACGGCATGTCGAGCAGCGCGGCATCGCCCGTTGCGCGGCGCATCCTGGCCAGCTGCCCGGCAAGTCGCGGATGGGCGACCGGATACAGCCGTTCCGGCATGAACGGCCGGGTTTCAAGCTGACGCCAGTTGCCGCGCCCGTACCGGATCGACAGATCGGCTTCGCCGCCGGCGATATCCACGTTGCGCAGCTCGATACCGAGCTCGATGCGCAACGCGGGCGCTTCACGCTCGAGCGCAGGCTGCCGCTCCAGCAGCCACAGCTGCGCGAACGCGGGCACCACGCTCATCCGGACCAGCCGCGGCGTGCGCGGCGAGCGCCACTGATCGGCCGCGCCGTCGATGATCGCGAACGCCTGCTCGATCCGGCCGACGAAGCGCTGCCCGTCCGGCGTCAGGCGCACGCCGCGCGCATGCCGCTCGAACAGCGCCATCCCGAGCCAGTTTTCCACGGCGGCCACCCGCCGGCTGATCGCGCCGTGCGTGACGCCGGAGACGTCGGCGGCCGCGAGAAACGAACCCTCGCGCGCGACCGTGCAGACCGTCTCCAGGCTCGCGAGCGGTGGCCGCGGGCCCGGCATCGGGGTGGCGGCCACCGGGCGCGCATGCGCCGGACCGTCTGCCCGCCGCGCCGCCGAGCTGTGAGCCATATTCATATCCGGGTGTTGATCTGTGCGCTAGCTTAGCATCTCGCCATGCCGCACCATTACCGCATGAATACGCTTTCGTCACCGACGTCGCGCGGCGCGCGACAACCGCTCGTCGCGGCAGCGGCCGTCGCGTTCACGATCGTCTCGTGGGCGTCCGCCTTCCCGTTCATCCGGATCGGCCTGCACGGCCTCGCACCGCTGCAGCTCGCGGCCGCGCGCTTCGCGACCGCTGCGTTGCTCGTGATCGCGTGGCTCGCGTGGCGACGGCCGCCGCTGCCGACGAAAGGCGATGCGTGGCGCTTTCTCGCGTGCGGCCTGCTCGGCATCGCACTCTACAACGCCCTGCTCAATACCGGCGAACAGACCGTGTCGGCCGGCGCGGCGAGTTTCATCGTGAACACGCTGCCGATCTTCACCGCGTTGCTGGCCGCCGTGTTTCTGCGCGAGCGCTTCAATTGCTGGGGCTGGCTCGGGTCGCTGATCAGCCTGGCCGGCATCGCGGTGATCGCGCAAGGGCAGCCGGGCGGCCTCGTCCTCGGCTCGGGAAGCACGCTGATTCTCGGCGCGGCGCTGTGTTCGGCCAGCTATTTCGTGTTGCAGCGGCGGCTGATTCCCGTGTACGGCGCGCTGCCGTGCACCGCATACACGCTGCTGGCGGGCGCGGCGCTGCTTGCGCCGTGGCTGCCCGGCGCGCTCGGGTCGCTCGGCGGCGGGTCGCGCGATACGGCGCTGGCCGTCGTGGTGCTCGGCGTCTTTCCCGCCGCGCTCGGTTACGCGACATGGACCTTCGCGCTCGGCTACTTCGGCGCCGCGCGCGCGGCCAACTTTCTCTACCTGACGCCGGCGGTTGCGACACTGCTGTCGATGGCGCTGACGGGCGAGCGGCCCGGCATCGCGACGGCGTGCGGCGGCCTGCTGGCGATTGCAGGCGTGACCGTCGTCGCATGGCGCGGACGGTCGTAGGTCGAGATGGCGGCGATTGCGTGGCCGACGCGACGATCCGAAAACCGAAGCGGGCCGGTCGTGAAAAGCCCCGGTTTCTGCCGAACTGGACGAATGGCGCGGTCAGTGCAATCGGCACCTATTCGTCGATGCTGGCGAACTAGACCGTTAGTTGCATAACGACAGCGATCGCACTCGACGAAGCATGACCATGCAACCGGATACGCGATTCGCAATTGACCAAACTGTGCAGACAAATCGACCAAACAGTTCCGGATTGACCGCACGTCAGTGTCCATGGCTTCGCCGCGACGACCGGCCGAATAATGGATACGGCCGTAAGGCCGACGACAGCGAATCGCAATCCGCAGGCCGCCGCGGCGCACGATTTCCGGTATCCGGAACCTTCGACGTCCGCGCGCCCGCAAGCGCCGCAACGGCCCGCCACACGGGGCACGGCGGCACGCGGAAGCGGGTTCCGATATATTCATACGATTGCATCGCGTCAGGCGCCGGTCCGCCCGCTCGCCCGGGCGGCAGGTCACCCGGCCGGACGCCATGCAAGCGCGCCCGTGACGGGTAGTGAAAATCGTCCGATCGCGCCGGCTGCGGCCGGCCGGTCGAGACGTCAATAGAAAGACATTCAATTCGGAGATGACAGATGGAACGAAGCACTGTCGGCATGCGCTGCAAACCCCTGATCACCGTTGCATTGGCTGCCGCCGCGTTCGCGGCCGCCTCGGGCGCGATGGCCGATCAAGTGGTGAAGATCGGCAGCGTCGAACCGACGACGGGTGGCATCTCGCACCTCGGCAAGGACAACGAGAACGGCGCGCGCCTCGCGGTCGAGGAAATCAACGCGAAGGGCCTGACGATCGGCGGCAAGAAGATCACGCTGCAGCTCGACGCGCAGGATGACGCGGCCGACCCGCGCCAGGCGACGCAGGTGGCGCAGAAGCTCGTCGACGACAAGGTCGTCGCCGTCATCGGCCACCTGAACTCGGGCACGTCGATCCCGGCGTCGAAGATCTACAGCGACGCGGGCATCGTGCAGATCTCGCCGTCTGCCACGAACCCGACCTACACGCAGCAAGGCTTCAAGACGACCTACCGCGTGGTCGCGACCGATGCGCAGCAGGGCCCGGCGCTCGCGAGCTATGCACAGTCGAAGGGCGTGAAGAGCGTCGCGGTGATCGACGATTCGACCGCGTACGGCCAGGGCCTCGCGAACGAGTTCGAGAAGAAGGCGAAGGCGCTCGGCCTGAAGGTGCTGTCGCACGACGCGACCAACGACAAGGCGGTGGACTTCCGCGCGATCCTGACCAAGATCAAGGGCGAGAACCCCGACGCGATCATGTACGGCGGCATGGACGCCACCGGCGGCCCGCTCGCGAAGCAGGCGAAGCAGCTCGGCCTGCGCGCGAAGATCCTGTCCGGCGACGGCGTGTGCACGGACTCGCTCGCGCAGCTGGCCGGCCCGGCGGCCGACAACGTGCTGTGCTCGCAGGCAGGCGCTGCGCTCGAGAAGATGCCGGGCGGCGCGGACTTCCTCGCGAAGTACCAGAAACGCTTCAACCAGGGCATCAAGTTCGACGCACCGTTCGCGTATGACGCGGTCTACATCGCGGTCGACGCGATGAAGCGCGCGAACTCGACCGATCCGGCGAAGATCCTCGCGGCGATGCCGGCGACGAAGTACGACGGCGTGATCGGCACGACGACGTTCGACTCGAAGGGCGACCTGACGCACGGGATCATCTCGATCTACGGCTACAAGAGCGGCAAGAAGACCTTCCTCGACCAGGTGAAGATGTAACCCCACGCGGCGCCGGCACGACGGGAACGCCACCCGTCGACGCCGGCGCCGCGCGGGCCGAATGCCGATTCACGGAGACGAAGCATCATGTGCGCAATGGCGTATGCGGAATTCCAGCAGGAGTTGAAGAAGGCACAGTTGACGGCGCGCGAGTTCGCCCGCCTGATCCGGATGAACGAAAGTTCGATCACCAACTATTCGAGCAAGGGCACCGTCCCTTCCCACCTCGCGGTCATCGCGAAACTGATCGGCACGCTGGCCGCGCACGAGATCGACTTCCGGCGCGTGATCCGGCAAATGCGGATCGAGCCGAAACGGCCGCGCGGCGTCGGCGTGCTTCCCGCGGCGGAAAAACCGCGGGCGCGTAAAGCGGCGAAAGCCGACGCCTGACCCGCGCCGGCGGCAGTCGACAGCGGCACGGGGTTGCCGCTCGATGCGCGAACGACGCCGCCTCGGCGGCCGCGCGCCCCGCACCGCCCTGTTGTCACCCCGCCGCCCGCACATGGTCGAGCAGCGCCTGCAACGGATGGCGCACCTGCTTCGACGACAGGCGTTTCACCTGGCTGCGGCACGAATACCCGGTCGCCAGCGCCTCGCCTTCCTGCTCCGGCCCGTCGACGTGCGCGGCCCACGACTGCGCATAGATCGTCTTCGACGTCGCGAGATTGCGCGCCTCGTGCCCGTACGTGCCCGACATCCCGCAACACCCGGCCGCCTGAACCTGCAAGCGCAGCCCGCGACGCGCGAACACCTGCACCCATTGCTTGCCGCTGTCCGGCGCATTGGTCTTCTCGGTGCAGTGCGGCAGCAGCCGATATGAAACCGTCGCCCCGCCCGCACCGGCTTCCGGCAGCACATCGAGCAGCCATTCCTGCGGCAGCGCGACCTTCGGCACGTCGGTGAGCCCCGTCACCTTCCGGTACTCCTGCCGATACGTGAGCGTCATCGCCGGATCGAGACCGACCAGCGCGACGCCCGAGCGCGCGAGCGCGGCCAGTTGCGTCGCGTTGCGGACCGCCGCCTTTTCGAATGCGTGAAGAAACCCCTGCACGTGCAGCGCCTTGCCGTTCGGCGCGAGCGGCGCGAGCCACACCTGGAAGCCCAGGCGCGCCGCCAGCTCGATCAGCGTCGCCAGTTGCTCGGTATCGAAGTAGCGCGTGAACGTGTCCTGCACGATGACGACGCTGCGCGCGCGCTGCGCATCGCTCAGCGCGGCGAGCGCATGCGGATCGGCCAGCTTCACGCGCCATGCGCGGATCACGGCCGCGAGATCGAAGCGGCTCAGCAGCGGGCTGTCGACCATGCCGACCCGGCGCTCGAGCAGCGTCCGCACCCAACCGGCACCCATCAGCCCGTTGTACAGCGCCGGCACGCGCGCCATCCACGGCATCGTGAATTCGAGCGAGCCGATCAGGTAGTCGCGCAGCGGCCGCAGGTACCGCTGGTGATACAGCTCGAGAAAGCGCGAGCGGAACTCGGGCACGTTCACCTTGACCGGACACTGTCCCGCGCACGACTTGCACGCGAGGCAACCGGCCATCGCGTCGTACACCTCGTGCGAGAAATCCGCGTCGCCATCGCGGGCGTTGCGGCCGTTGCGCCAGCGCGCGGCCAGACCGCGCAGGAACGGCTGCCGCGTGCGCGCCGCCGCGACGACGTCGACGCCCGCCTGCCCTTGCAGGCGCAACCATTCGCGCATCAGCGACGCGCGCCCCTTCGGCGACTGCACGCGTTCGCGCGTCGCCTTCCACGACGGGCACATCGCGTCGTCCGGATCGAAGTTGTAGCACGCGCCATTGCCGTTGCAATGCATCGCGGTGCCGTAGCTTTGCCACACGCGCTCGTCGATCTGCCGGTCGTGGTCGCCGCGCGTCGGCACCTCGTCGATCTTCAGCAGCCGCAGCGCGGAGTCCGGCGGCGTCGCGATCTTGCCCGGGTTGAACTGGTTGTGCGGATCGAACGCGGCCTTCAGTTGCTGCAGCGACGGATACAGCTCCCCGAAAAACGCCGGCGCATATTCGGAGCGGACGCCCTTGCCGTGCTCGCCCCATAAAAGGCCACCATGGCGCCGCGTGAGTTCGGCCACCGCATCCGACACGGGCCGCACCAGCGCCGCCTGCTTCGGGTCCTTCATGTCGAGCGCCGGGCGCACGTGCAGCACGCCCGCATCGACGTGGCCGAACATCCCGTACTGCAGCCCGTGGCCGTCCAGCAGCGCGCGGAATTCGGCGATGTACGCGGCGAGGTTCTCGGGCGGCACCGCGGTGTCCTCGACGAACGGCTGCGGACGCGCCTCGCCCTGCACGTTGCCGAGCAGGCCGACCGCGCGCTTGCGCATCGCATACACGCGCTTCACCGCGTCGTCGCCGACCGCCAGCGTGTGGCCGAGCCGCGCCACGCTCGTATCGGTGCGCAGATGCTCGACGAACGAACGCACGCGCGCATCGACGTCGTGTTCATCGTCGCCGCTGAATTCGATCAGGTTGATGCCGAGCGTCGGACGCGCGTCGTCCTGCGGGAAATACTCGGCCACGCTGCTCCACACGAAGTCCTTCATCGCGAGCATCAGCACTTTCGAATCGACCGTCTCGATCGACAGCGGCCGGTGTTCGAGCAGCGCGCGCGCGTCGCGCAACGCGTCCATGAAGCCCGCATAACGCACGTTGACCAGCACCGAAAACTTCGGGATCGGCAGCACGTTGAGCTTCGCCTCGACGACGAAGCCGAGCGAGCCTTCCGCGCCGCACAGCACGCTGTTCAGGTTGAAGCGGCCGTCCGCCTCGCGCAGGTGCGCGAGGTCGTAGCCGGTCAGGCAGCGGTTGAGTTTCGGAAACTTCGCGTCGATGAGCGCGGCCTTGTCGTCGCGGATGCGCCGCGCGGTGCGATACACCTTGCCGACGCGGTCCTGCCGCGCGCAGCGGCGCTCCAGTTCTTCATCGTCGAGCGCGTCGCTGTGCAACCGTTCGCCGCCCATCAGCACGAAATCGAGTTCGAGCACGTGGTCGCGCGTCTTGCCGTACGTGCAGCTGCCCTGGCCGCTCGCGTCGGTGTTGATCATCCCGCCGACGGTCGCGCGGTTCGACGTCGACAGTTCCGGCGCGAAGAAGAGGCCGTGCGGCTTCAGCGCCGCATTGAGCTGATCCTTGACGACGCCGGCCTCCACGCGCACCCAGCGTTCTTCCGCGTCGATCTCGAGGATGCGGTTCATGTTCCGCGACAGATCGACGACGATGCCGTCGGTCAGCGACTGCCCGTTGGTGCCGGTGCCGCCGCCGCGCGCGGCCACCGCGACGTCGCGATGCGCGGGCTCGGCCAGCAGCCGGGCCAGCAACTGGACGTCGTCCGCATGCGCAGGGCAGACCACCGCCTGCGGCAGGCACTGGTAGATCGAGTTGTCGGTGGCCTGCACGGTCCGGTTCGCATGATCAGCGCGGATTTCCCCGGCAAAGCCGGCGGCCTGCAGCGCGGCGAGAAAATCGCGATAAACGGTCGCGGACGGGCTCGCGGGACGGGGCAACGGGACGATCGACATGGGACAAAACGCAATGTGGGTGGAGCCGGCCGGTTTGCGTGCGCCTAAACATGAATTTTTGGCAAGTTTCCGCGCAACCGGGAATTCCAGTATCTTTGGATATCCCGCCGGAAACAAACGAATTCTCACCCGGCAAATCTTGCATAAAACTCATGAATTACCGTCGCCTCACCCCGTCGATGTCGCTGCTGCTCGCATTCGAGGCCGCCGCGCGGCATGAAAGCTACACGCGCGCAGCCGACGAGCTGTCGCTGAGCCAGAGCGCGATCAGCCGGCAGGTGCAGACGCTCGAGGATCAGCTCGGCGTGCCGCTGTTCCGGCGCGAGGGCCGCTCGGTCAAGCTGACCGAAGTCGGCCGCCGCTATTTCGCCGAGCTGAGCGGCGCGCTGGGGCGCATTCGCGGCGCGACGCTGCAGGCGATGTCGCATCAGGCCGGCGCCGGCTCGCTGCGGCTGGCCACCCTGCCGACGTTCGGCTCGAAATGGCTGCTGCCGCACCTGCACGGCTTCTACGCCGCGCATCCGGGTGTGACCGTGCACCTTCATTCACGAATCGGCGCGATCGATTTTCTCAACGACGACCTCGACGCGGCGATCACCGTCGGCGCGGACGACTGGCCGGGCCTGCACGCGCACCGGCTGTACAACGAGTTCCTGATCGCGATCGCGCCGCCCGATACGGGGCGCGGCCGCAAGACCGACACGCGCACGCCGGCCTGGGCCGCGAAGCAGACGCTGCTGGGCGTGACGAGCAATCAGCAGGCCTGGGCCGAGTGGTTCTCGCACTATCGACTCGACCATCGCCAGATGCGCGTCGGCCCGAGCTTCGAGCTGACGTCGCACCTGATTCAGGCCGTGCGCGCGGGAATGGGGATCGGGCTGGTGCCGAAGGTGCTCGTCGAGGATGAATTGAGCCGCGGCGAACTCGTGTCGATCGGCGACGCGATTACCAGCCAGCGCAGCTATTACCTCGTCTACCCGCCGGGCAACGAAACGCTGCCGTCGCTCGTCGCCTTCCGCGAATGGCTGCTGGCGTCGTGCTGACACACGGCGCGTAGCGGCCCTCAGACACGCCATTCGCCGAGAATCTGCTCGGCGAGGTAGTCGCACGGGGGGCGCGCGGACTGCGCGCTGCGCGCGAGCACGACTTCCATTTCGCCGAGCGGCGGCAACCCGTGGCTTTCCGACAGTTGCACGAGATGATCGGGAATACAGCAGCGCGCGAGCGGCGCGACCGCGAGCCCGGCCTCCACCATGCTCAGCAGCCCGAGGTGGCTCGGGCTTTCGTACGACATCCGGTATGGGATCTTCCGTCGATTCAGCGCCCTCACCGCGTGATCGCGCGCCATGCTGCCGCCGTGCGGGAAAAACGCCACCGGCAGCGGCCGCTCTTCCCACACGTTGCGCTTCGGCGAGCCGACCCAGACGAGCGGCTCCATCCGGATCAGCTCGCCCGTCACGCCCTTGATCCGCGTGAGGCACGCGAGATCGACCGTGTTGTCCCTCAGCATCGGCACGAGCGCGCTGCTCGGCTGGCCGATCACGCGCACCTCCACGCGCGGATGCATCGCGGCGAACTTGCCGAGCACCTGCGGCAGCAGCGACGAGATGTAATCGTCGGGCACGCCGATCGTCACGCGGCCGCGAATCTCCGGACGCACGACCGACGCCCACGCCTCGTCGCGCATCGCGAGCATCCGCCGGCCGTAGTCGGCGAGCATCCTGCCGTCGTCGGTCGCCGTGACGTTGCGCGTGTCGCGGATGAACAGCGGCTTGCCGAGCGCGTCCTCCAGCGTCCTGATCTGCATGCTCACCGCCGACGGCGACCGATGCACGGCCTGCGCGCCCTGCGCGAACGATCCGGAATCCGCGACGGCGACCACCATCGCGAGCACATCGAGGTCGAGCTTTTTCATGTCGATTCAGAAAAACTGATCAATCGATTCAGTTTATCCCGTTTTACTGTTCGCCTCCATCGCCGGAGAATGACCTGCGTCGGCACTCACTCGATGCAGGAAGCGGAAAACATGCACACGTCCGGATCGCTCTACGGGTTTCTCGTCATCGGCGGCATGCTCGCGGTCACGCCGGGGCCGAACATGGTCTACGTGATGTCGCGCTCGATCGCGCAAGGGCGCGCGGCCGGCCTCGTTTCGCTCGCCGGCGTGATGATCGGCTACCTGTTCTACATGTTCGCCGCGGCGTTCGGCATCACGACGCTGTTCATGAGCGTTCCCTATGCGGGCAGCGTGCTGGGCGCGGTCGGGGCGGCCTATCTGCTGTATCTCGCATGGCAGGCGGTGCGGCCGGGCGGCCGCTCGCCGTTCGAGGTGAAGACGCTGCCGAACGAGCAGCCGTTGCGGCTGCTCGCGATGGGCGCGACGACCAGCGTGCTGAACCCGAAGCTCGCGATGCTGTTCGTGTCGCTGCTGCCGCAGTTCATCGACTACGGGCGAGGCAGCGTGTTCGGCCAGTCGCTGTTTCTCGGCTCGCTGCTGATTGCCGCGTTCGCGTCGGCCAACGGGCTGGTGGCGATCTGCTCGAGCAGCCTCGCGAGGTTTCTGCACGGCCGTCCCGCGCTGCTGCTCGCGCAGCGCTGGGCGATGGGCGCGGTGCTCGGCGGCCTCGGCGTGGAGATGGTGATCGAGGCATCGAAGATGGCGGGCATCACGTAAGCGTCGTGCCGCCGCGCGGGCCCGCACGATCGCGGGCCGCGCGCTGGCGGCCGGTCGGCGTCACGCGGCCACTGCCTGCCGCTGCGCCTCCAGCTCGCGCACGAGCGGCAGCACGCGCTTGCCGAAGTACTCGACTTCCTCAATGAAATGCAGGAACCCGGCCAGCACGAGATCGACGCCGATCGCCTTCAACGCGACGATCCGCTCGGCGATCTGCCGCGGCGTGCCGATCAGGTTCGTGCGGAAGCCGTCGTTGTACTGCACGAGATCCTCGAACGTCGATTTCGCCCAGTTGCCCTCGCCCTCGGGCGACGCCTTGCCGGCCTGCTTCACCGCATCGCCGAACGCGTGCACGGCCTCGACGTGCGCATGCCGGATGATGTCGTCGAGCACGGCCTTCGCTTCTTCCTCGGTGTCGCGCGCGATCACGAACGCATTGACGCCGATCCGCACGCGATGGTTGTTCGCGGCCGCCTTCGCGCGGATGTCGTCGATCTGCGCCTTCAGGTTCTCCGGCGTATTGCCGTTCGTGAAATACCAGTCCGACACGCTCGCCGCGTTGTCGCGCGCCGCGCGCGAGCTGCCGCCCTGGAAGATTTCCGGATGCGGCTTCTGCACCGGCTTCGGGCTCAGCGTGTAGTCGTTGAAGCGGTAGAAGTCGCCCTTGAACGTGAAATTGTCCTGCGTCCAGATGCCCTTGAGCGCCTGGATGAATTCCTTCGAGCGCCGATAGCGTTCGTCGTGCTCGAGCCACGGCTCGCCGATCGCGGTGAATTCGCCCTTGAACCAGCCGCTCACGACGTTGATCGCGATGCGCCCGTTCGAGATGTGGTCGATCGTCGCGAGCTGCTTCGCGACCACGGCCGGATGCCACGGCCCCGGCAGGATCGCGGCGAGCACCTTGAGCTTCGTCGTCGCATGCAGCAGCGCCTGGCTGAACGACACCGACTCGTGCTGATATTCGGCGCCGTAGCCGGCCGTGAAGCGGATCTGGCTCAGCGCGTAGTCGAAGCCGGCTGCCTCGGCCGTGCGCGCGAGCTTCTGGTTGTATTCGAGGCTCCAGTCGGTGCGCTGCTCGATCGTGCTCACGACGAGGCCGCCGCTGACGTTCGGCACCCAGTACGCGAATTTGACGCCGTCGGCGGAAGGGTCGGGAAGGCTCATGAAGGTGTCCTGGTCGAAGGGGAAACGAAAAAGCGGTTTACGCGGCCGCGGCGGAACGCACATGCGCGCGCAGTTGCGGCACCGCGCGATTCACCGCGAGCGCGATGCGCTCGCGCAACGCCGGGCTGGCGATCTGGTACGCGTTGAAATCGCTTTCGGACGCATACACGCCGATCGGCAGCGTGCGTGCCTGGAAGAAGCTGAACAACGGACGCAGCTGATGGTCGATCACGAGCGCATGCCGCTCGCTACCGCCGGTGGCCGCGAGCAGCACGGGCACGTCGACGAGCGCGTCGTGGCGCACGAGGTCGAACAGGTGCTTGAAAAGGCCCGTGTACGACGCGCGGTACACCGGGCTCGCGACGACGAGCGCGTCTGCCGTCTCGATCGCGCGGATCAGCGCATCGAGATCGGCCGGCACCTGCGCGCGCGTGAGCGCGCCGGCCAGCCGGCTGCCGATCTCGCCGAGTTCGATCAGCCGAGTATCGATCGGCAGCGCGTCGCCGAGCGCCGTGACGATCGCGTCGGTCAGCGCCAGCGTGCGCGACGGCCGCTGCAGGCTGCCCGATATTGCGACGACGTTGAGGGTGTGACTCATGCCATGCGTTCCCGTGGTGGAGCCGCGTGCAGTGCGGCGATACCGGTTCGGGTCAGCAAGGAGCGTGCCATCGGTTCGGGTGCGCGGCTGCAAGGTCGTCTGCATCCCGAAACTTTGCGCCATCGCCCGTCAGCATTGGCGCTCGACCAAATGCGCGACAGTGGCAAGCGTTTCGGTTCGTGCGTCACATCGATATTCCGCAACGAGATGAATCCGGTGCAGCGGGCCTGCTGATGCGCTGCTGATCAGGCAGCAGCGCATCACATGTGGTAGCGCCTGATTCGACGTCATAGCGTCACGGCCCCGCCGCTCTTCCGCGCCATTGCAGGTTCCGCAGCAATCGCGCTTTGGTTATCAGAAATCGATGCTTTTCGCGCGCGGCGAAACGTTCAACACTCTGCTGATCACGCAGCAGCCGCCCCGCATCGCCTCGTCATCCAACGGTTCATCGCCATGACTTCCATTTCCCCATCGCCGCGCCCGCTCAATCTTCGTGTCGTCACCGCGCCCCGCGACCTCGCCGAGCGTCAGGCCGAGGCGCCCGTGCTCACGCGGCCCGAACGTCACGCGCAGCCCTGTGCGCAAGCGCAGGTGTTCGCCGATCCGCGTTCGCTCGCGCTGCTCGAACAGGTTCGCCGCGTCGCGCCGAGCGACGCGAACGTGCTGATCGTCGGCGAGACGGGCACCGGCAAGGAACTGATCGCGCGCCGCGTGCACGATCTCGGCGCCCGTCGCGACGGGCCGTTCGTCGCGGTGAACTGCGGCGCATTCTCCGAAACGCTCGTCGACAGCGAACTGTTCGGCCACGAGAAAGGCGCGTTTACGGGTGCGATCAACGCGAAGCCCGGCTGGTTCGAAGCCGCGCACGGCGGCACGCTGTTTCTCGACGAAATCGGCGACCTGCCGCTCGCGATGCAGGTCAAGCTGCTGCGCGTGCTGCAGGAACGCGAGGTCGTGCGGCTCGGTTCGCGCACGGGGATTCCGGTCGACGTGCGCGTGGTCGCGGCGACCAACGTCGACTTGCAGCAGGCCATCGCGGCCGGACATTTTCGCGGCGACCTGTTCTACCGGCTCAACGTCGTGCTGCTCGCGGTCCCGCCGCTGCGCGAGCGCCCGGGCGACATCCTGCCGCTCGCGCGGCACTTCTTCGACATGTACCGCGACCGGCTCGGCAGCGGCCCGCGCCGCATCGATCCACGCGCCGAGCGTCGGCTCGAGGCGCACGGCTGGCCGGGCAATATCCGCGAACTGGAGAACGTGATCCATCACGCGCTGCTCGTGAGCCGCCACGACGCGCTGCAGGACACCGACCTGCACATCGCGCCGCCATGCCGGCCGACCGTTGCCGCGCCAGCAGCCGATTCGCCCGCCGACGCACAGGCGGCGCTCGAACACGCGCTGCGCGACCTGTTCGACGAAGGGCACGGCAATCTCTTCGAACACATCGAGGACACGGTCATGCGCGTCGCGTTCGAATTCAGCCATCGCAACCAGATCCGCGCCGCGCAGTTGCTCGGCATCAGCCGCAACGTGCTGCGTGCGCGGCTGATTCGCGCGAAGGCGATCGCCGCGCTGAAATAGCGGCATACGGCGCGCGCCGCCGTTCCGCCCCGGCGCGATCACGTCGCGATCCGTGTCGCGACGTCCGAACCTGATGTATCGTGGCGCCAGGCGTACGCTTCGTTGCCCGCCCCGCATCCGGTCGTCGGTTATGCGATCGCCTGCGACCGGCAACCGCTCACGCACGATCCTCCGCAACACGAAAGCCGTCCGGCGCCCGTGCGCGTCCGGCCGAGCCCTGTTCACCCGTCCGGAACCCGTCGCCATGAAAAAGCTAGTAAACCGCCCGTCCGACGTCGTGCGAGAAATGCTCGAAGGCATCGCGCGGCAATCGCCGCATCTCGCGATCCTCGGCGACGAGCACGTGCTCGTCCGCCAGCCGCTGCCCGAGCCGTCGCAGCGGCCGGTCGCGATCCTGTCCGGCGGCGGCAGCGGCCACGAGCCCGCGCACGGCGGCTACGTCGGCGAAGGGATGCTGAGCGCGGCCGTGTGCGGCGAAGTGTTCACGTCGCCGTCGACCGACGCCGTGCTCGCCGCGATTCGCGCGAGCGCCGGCCCGAACGGCGCGCTGCTGATCGTGAAGAACTACACCGGCGACCGGCTCAATTTCGGGCTCGCCGCCGAGCTCGCACGCGCGGAAGGCATTCCGGTCGAAACCGTGATCGTCGCCGACGACGTCGCGCTGCGCGGCCGCGTCGAGCGCGGCCAGCGGCGCGGGATCGCCGGCACCGTGCTGATCCACAAGCTCGCGGGCGCCGCCGCCGCGCGCGGGCTGCCGCTTGCCCGCGTCGCGAGCATCGCGCGCGACGCGGCAGCCGAGCTCGGCACGATGGGCGTCGCGCTCGACGGCTGCACGATCCCGGGCGCCGACAAATCGGGCTTCAGCCTCGCCGATCACGAGATCGAGCTGGGCCTCGGCATCCACGGCGAGAAAGGCGTCGAGCGCCGCGCGCCGCTGCCGGCCGACGCGCTGGCCGACACGCTGCTGGCGAGCATCGTCGCCGATCTCGTGCTCGAGCGCGGCGAGCGCGTCGCGCTGTTCGTCAACGGCCTCGGCGCGACGCCGGACATGGAACTCGCGATCGTGCTGCGCGCCGCGTTCGACAACCTGAGCCGGCGCGGCATCGTCGTCGCGCGCGCATGGGCCGGCACGTTCCTGTCCGCGCTGAACATGCCGGGCTGCTCGATCTCGGTGCTGCGGCTGAACGACGAGCGCGCGGCGCTGCTCGATGCGCCGACGCAGGCGCGCGCATGGCCGGGCGGCGGCATCGTGAACACACGGATTCGCGTGGCCGCGGCCGCGTCGCAGGACGCGCCGCTGCCGCCGCTCGACGCAGCCGGCCGCGCGTGGGCCGCGCGCCTGCAACCGGCGCTGCACGCGGTGGCGCAAACATTGATCGACCACGAGCAGACGTTGACGGATCTCGATGCGGCAGCCGGCGACGGCGATCTCGGCGCGAGCATGCGGCGCGCCGCGCAGGCGATCCTCGAACTACCCGACACCGCGTACGGCACGCCGTCCGGTGCGCTCGCGGCGCTCGGCGCCGCGTTGCGTCGCGCGATCGCCGGCAGCTCCGGTCCGTTCTATGCGACCGCGCTGCTGCGCGCGTCGCGCCGGCTGGCCGATATCGCCGAGCCGTCGCCGCGCGACTGGGCCGCGGCATTGCGCGCGGCGGTGGATTCGATCAGCGAACTCGGCGGCGCGCAGGCCGGCGACCGGACGATGCTCGATGCGCTGGTGCCGGCCGTCGACGCATTCGGCCGCGCGCTCGATGGCGATCGCGATCCCGCGAGCGCATGGGCGGCGGCCGTCGACGCGGCCGAGCGAGGCGCGCGGGAAACGGCACGCATGACGCCGCGCGCGGGACGGGCCAGCTATCTCGGCGAACGCGCGATCGGTACGCCGGATGGCGGCGCGGTGGCCGTCGCGTACTGGCTGCGCGCGCTGCTGCCGCACGTGCGGTAACGGGCGCGCGCGGCCGCGCTCAGACGCCCTCGACCAGCACCGCGCGATAGCGCGCGCCCTTGAACCGGTGCTGGACGACCTTCTGGTATTCGGGGCCGTGATACCACGCGTGCGCGGCCTCCTTCGACGGGAACTCGACGATCACGACGCCTTCCGGGCCTTCACCCTCGAGGGTTTCCTGCGGCCCATAAGCGGCGAGCACCTTCACCGGATGGCCGGCGAGGGTCGCACCGACCTGGCTCGAGTAGAGGTCGAGCTCATGCTGGTCCTGCGTGCTTTCCCGTGTAAAGACGATGTAGGTCGCCACGATATGCGCTCCTGATGAAGGGTGAAAAAAGGGACGCCACGCGCCGCACACTCCGACGAATCCCGCATGGCTGCGCGCAGCTTACCGCCATTCGCCGGCCGGCGCCGCGGCGAGCCGGCCCCGGCCTCCGCCGGCCCCCCGCCACGGCGCGGGAAAACCCCGATCTCCACATCGTCCTATGACATCGGGCATCGCTAATTGGCGGGATTACTTTGATCCTCGTCGGCGCCCGCCCGGGCGCATGCTGATAGCGAGGACCCTCATGCGATACGTGCCATCGTGGACTTCCGTTTCCGCCGCGTCGTCGATTCCCGACGATACAACCACCCAGCGCGGCGACGAGCCGCACAGCCTGCCGCGGGTCGCGATCACGGCCGCCGCCCTCGGCAACGCGACCGAATGGTTCGATTACGGTATTTACGCGTACGGCCTCGCGTACATTTCCGCCGCGCTCTTTCCCGGCAACACGGCCAGCGCGACGCTGTTCGCGCTCGGCACGTTCGCGATCTCGTTCCTGATCCGCCCGCTCGGCGGCCTGTTCTGGGGGCCGCTCGGCGACCGGCTCGGCCGCAAGCGCGTGCTCGCGCTGACGGTCCTGACGATGTCGGGCGCAACCTTGCTCGTCGGCTTGCTGCCGAGCTACGCGACGGCCGGCTGGCTGGCGCCGGCCGCGCTGATCGTGCTGCGCATGGTGCAGGGCTTCTCGACCGGCGGCGAATACGGCGGTGCGGCGACCTTCATCGCCGAATACGCGCCCGATTCGCGGCGCGGCCTGTGCGGCAGCTTCCTCGAATTCGCGACGCTCGCCGGCTTCTCGCTCGGCGCGTTCCTGATGCTCGGCTTCGCGCTGCTGCTCGGCGATTCGGCGATGCATGCGTGGGGTTGGCGCCTGCCGTTCCTCGTCGCGGCGCCGCTCGGCCTGATCGGCTTCTACCTGCGCTCGCGCCTCGAGGAGACGCCGGTGTTCCGCGAACTCGAGGAACAGGCGCACCGCCGCGAGAAAAGCGTCGCCGCCGCGCTGCCGATCCGGCTGCTGCTGGTGCGCTATGCGAAGCCGCTGCTGCTGCTTGGCGGGCTCGTCGTCGCATTGAACGTCGTCAACTACGTGCTGCTCGCGTACATGCCGACCTACATGCACAAGGAGCTCGGCGTCAGCGAAAACATGTCGCTGCTGATTCCGCTGATCGGCATGCTCGCGATGATGGTGCTGCTGCCGTTCGCCGGCTGGCTGTCGGATCGCGTCGGCCGCAAGACGATGTGGTGGATCTCGCTCGTCGGGCTGTTCGTCGCGGCCGTGCCGATGTTCACGCTGATGACGCACGGCCCGCTCGGCGCGTTCGTCGGCTTCGCGGTGCTCGGCGTGCTCTACGTGCCGCAGCTCGCCACCATTTCCGCGATGTTCCCGGCAATGTTCCCGACCCACGTCCGGTATGCGGGCATGGCGATCGCCTACAACGTGTCGACGTCGCTGTTCGGCGGCACCGCGCCGATCGTCAACGACTGGCTGATCGGCAAGACCGGCAACGCACTGATTCCCGCGTACTACATGATGGCCGCCTGCGCGGTCGGGCTGATCGCGCTGCTGGCGGTGATCGAGACGCGCGGATGTTCGCTGCGCGGCGACACGCTCCCCGGCCAGCCGGGCTGACCCGCGCGCCGGCCGCGCCCGGCTTCCCATAAACGGCAACCATTGCATCGCCCGCCGTCCGGCAACGGACGGCGGGCGACGTGCATTTCGGGCCACCGAAGCCGCGGCCCGATTGTTGTCGTCCGGACAACACGATGTGCCCCCGCGCGGCGCTGTCGGCGTGTGTCGGCCGTCACTACAATCGTTGACACGCTCGACCGGAATCCGGGCGAACCGAAGCGCGGCCTTCACGATCGCGCCAGCGAGCCGCGCCGTGCCGCGCGGCTTCCCTCACTCGACGAACAGGATTACTGAACATGAACGCACCCATCCGCAACGTCCGGCCGGTTACCGCCCGCCTGGGCAACGAATCTTCGGGCGAGCTCGTTTCGTCCCGCTACGCGGTGCGCATCGGCGACGTCGATGTCGTGCTGATCAGCGACGGCGTGCTGCCGCTGCCGACTTCCACCATGTCCACCAACGTGAGCGAAGCGGACCGCAACGCGTGGTTCGACGGCCGTTTCCTGCAACGCGACATGTTCGACTGGGCGCTCAACATCGCGCTCGTGCGCAGCGGCGATCGCCTGATCCTGATCGATTCGGGCGTGGGCGACGGTTTCGAATACTTCACGCGCGCCGGGCGCTCGGTGATGCGTCTGGAATCGGCCGGCATCGATCTGGCCGCGATCACCGATATCGTGATCACGCACATGCACATGGATCACGTCGGCGGGCTGAACGTCGACGGCGTCAAGGCGAAGCTGCGCCCCGACGTACGCATTCACGTGTCGGCCGCGGAAGTGGCGTTCTGGAAGCATCCGGACTTCAGCAAGACGGTGATGCCGGAAACCGTTCCGCCCGCGCTGCGCAAGGCGGCAGCGAGGTTCATGGAACTCTACGGCGAACACGTCGTGCAGTTCGATCGCACCGTGGAAGTCGCCGCGGGCGTGTCGGCGCGGGTGACGGGCGGGCATACGCCGGGGCACTGCGTGGTCGACATCGCATCGAACGGAGAAAAGCTGACGTTCGCGGGCGATGCGATTTTCGAAGTCAACTTCGACAATCCCGACTGGCAAAACGGCTTCGAACACGATCCCGAAGCGGCGGTCGACGTGCGTCTCGCGCTGTTCAACGAAGCCGCGGACACCGGCTCGATGCTGGCTGCCGCGCACGTCGCGTTCCCGTCCATCGGCCATGTTGCCCGGGACGGCGACGGTTTCCGGTTCGTCCCGGTCGTGTGGGATTACTGAGTGACGGGCGATAGCCGACGCGCGCCGTAGGCGATGCGACGACGGTTTTGCTGAACCGGACCTGCACCCGGACCGGCAAGAAAACACGCCGCCGCACTTGCATGCGGCGGCGTCGCCTCGCGCGCCGGAACGCGCATCAGGATCGCTGACAACTCACGCGACGGCCGAAATATTCCGCTCCGCTACCTCGTCCACCGCATCCTTCACGATCGCGACGATCTCGTCGGCTTCCGCACGCGTCATCACGAGCGGCGGCGCAAAGCCGAGAATGTCGCCGTGCGGCATCGCCCGCGCGATCACGCCGCGCTGCAACGCCGCAGCCGACACCTGCGCGCCGATCTTCAGCGCGGGATCGAACGGCGTACGTGCGTCCTTGTCGGCCATGAACTCGAGCGCGGCCAGCATCCCGACGCTGCGCACTTCGCCGACGAGCGCATGCGCGCCGAATGCATCGCGCAGCTTCGCGCCGAAATACGCGCCGACCTCGGCCGCGTTGCCAACGAGGTTCTCGCGCTCCAGAATCGCGAGGTTCGCGAGCGCCGCGGCCGCGCATACCGGATGGCCCGAATACGTCCAGCCGTGCCCCATCGGCCCGTGTTCCTGCGAGCCGCGCGCGATCACGTCCCACACCTTCTCGCCGACGATCACGCCCGACAGCGGCGCATACGCGCTCGTCAGCCCCTTCGCGACGGTAATCAGGTCGGGCTCGATCCCGAAGTGCTGCGCGCCCATCTTCGAGCCGAGACGCCCGAACCCGCACACGACTTCATCGGAAATCAGCAGGATGTCGTGCTTGCGCAGCACGGCCTGGATCGCGGGCCAGTAGCCGGCCGGCGGTTCGATGATGCCGCCCGTGCCCATCACCGGCTCCGCGATGAACGCGGCGACCGTGTCGGCGCCCTCGCGCGCGATCAGCTTCTCGAGTTCGTCGACGCAGTACGCGACGAACTGCGCTTCGTTCATGCCGGCCGGCGCCTTGCGGTACCAGTGCGGACACACCGTATGCTTCACGCGGTCGATCGGCAGGTCGAAATGCTGGTGGAAGCTCGGCAGGCCCGTGAGGCTGCCCGTCACGATGCCCGAGCCGTGATAGCCGCGCTCGCGCGAGATGATCTTCTTCTTGTTCGGGCGGCCGAGCACGTTGTTGTAATACCAGACGATCTTGACCTGCGTCTCGTTCGCGTCGGAACCCGACATCCCGTAGTAGACCTTCTTCATCCCCGCCGGCGACCAGTCGATGATGCGCGACGACAGCTCGATGATCGCGTCCGACGCGTGACCGACGTACGTGTGGTAATAGGCGAGCTGCTTCGCCTGTTCGTGCATCGCGTCGGCCACTTCGGTGCGGCCGTAGCCGATGTTCACGCAGTAGAGGCCGGCGAACGCGTCGATATAGCGCTTGCCCTGGTGATCCTCGATGCGGATGCCTTCGCCGCCGCGCACGATCTTGCCCGGCAGCGCGCCGGTCTCGTGGTCGTACGCGTGCGTCGACGGGTGCATGAAGTGGGCGCGGTCCTCGCGCAGCAGTGCGTCGATCGATTTTTGCATGATGTGCTCCTTTGATTGGGTCAGGCCGTCGCCGCCACAGGCAGGCCGAGATTGCCGAGGCAGAAGTACTTGGTTTCGGTGAACGGCTCGAAGCCTTCGGCGCCGCCTTCGCGCCCGAGGCCCGACGCCTTCATCCCGCCGAACGGGATCGGCGCGCCGGTGAATTTCACGCCATTGACCGACACCATCGCGAAATCGAGCCGCCGCACGAGCTGGAAGATCGTGTCGACGCGCGTCGCGCACACGTAGGCGGCGAGGCCGTATTCGGTGTCGTTGGCCGTTTCGATTGCCTCGTCGAGCGTGTCGAACGCGCCGACGGCCGAGATCGGCGCGAAGTTTTCCTCGTCGACCACGCGCATGCCGGGTGCGGCATCCGCGATCACGGTCGGCTCGTAGAACCAGCCGCCGAGCGCATGCGGCCGGCCGCCCGCGACGATGCGCGCACCGCGCGCCCGCGCATCCTCGACGCGCGCCACGGTCGCGTCGAACGCGGCCTGATGCATCAGCGGGCCGACGTCGACGCCCTGCTCGAACGCGGGCCCCGTCTTCAACGCGCGCACCGCGTTCGCATACCGTTCGACGAACGCGTCGTACAGCGGGCGCGCGACGAGAATCCGGTTCGCCGCGCAGCAGTCCTGGCCGGACGTCTGGAACTTCGCGCCGACGGCGATCGGCACCGCCTGGTCGAGATCCGCGTCCTCGGTCACGATGAACGGCGCGTTGCCGCCCAGTTCGAGCGCGATCTTGCGAATGCCGGCCTTCGCGGCGGCTTCGGTCACGAGCCGCCCGACGCGCGTCGAGCCGGTGAAGCTCACCGCACGCACGCGCGCGTCGCCGACCAGCGTCTCCATCGCCATCTGCGGCTCGCCGAGCACGACGTTGAACACGCCGGCCGGGAAGCCGGCCTCGTCGGCGAGCTGCGCGAGCGCGAGCGCCGAGAACGGCGTTTCGTGCGCGGGCTTCACGACCACGGTGCAACCGACCGCGATCGCGGCTGCCGCCTTGCGCGTGATCATCGCGGCCGGGAAATTCCACGGCGTGATCAGCGCCGCGACGCCGATCGGCTCCATCACGGTGCCGAGTTGCGCACCGTCGATATGCGTCGGAATCGTGCGGCCCGCGACGCGTTTGGCCTCGTTCGCGAACCATTCGACGAAGCTCGCCGCATAGCGGATCTCGCCGCGCGCTTCGGCCAGCGGCTTGCCCTGTTCCAGCGACAGCAGTGCGGCCAGATCGTCGACGTGACGCAGGATCAACGCATGCCAGCGCAGCAATGCCGCGCTGCGCGCCGCTTGCGATGTCCAGCGCCAGGTGCCGTACGCGCGCTGCGCGGCATCGACGGCCGCGACGATCTGCGCGCGATCGAGCATCGGCACGTGACCGATCACGGCCTGATCGGCCGGGTTCACGACGGCGACCGTCGCGGCACTGTCGCTGTGGATCCAGCGACCGTCGACGTAGCAGGTCGACTTGAACAGAACGGGGTGTCCGGGCAGCATGCTGCGTCTCCTCGTTGGTGGGCACGGACTTCATTGTGTCGCGCCGGCGCATGCGGAAATTTCGGTTTGCACGGCTGGAAATGCCGGTTTTTTCCGTATTGCCGCGCACCGGCGCGAAGTTTCACAACCAGTCCGGCACGCCGCCGGAGGTGCACTTCACGACCTTCGTCACGATGTACGTGAAGTAGCGCTCGATGCCGAGGTCTTCCATCAGCAACGCATCGATGAAGCGCTGGTAATGGTCGATGTCGCGCGCGACCACGTGCAGCACGTAATCGACGCCGCCGCCCGTCGCGTAGCACTGCGCGACCTCGGGCGCCGCGGCCACGCGATCCTCGAAGCGCCGCATGTCGGGCGCGGTATGCCGCGACAGCGTGACCTCGACGACGATGCGGCTGCCGGCGCACGCGCCGATCCAGTCGACGTCCGCGCGATAGCCGCGGATCACGCCGCTTTCCTCGAGCTTGCGCACGCGCTCCCATGCCGGCGAAATCGACAGGTTCACGGCTTCCGCGAGTTTCGACTTCGTGATGCGCCCGTCGCGCTCGAGCAGGTGCAGGATCGCGAGGTCGTATCGATCGAGCTTGATCACGTCGTGCGCGTCCTCATACGGCCACCGGAATGTTGCGCTCGACGATGTCGGCCACCACCGCGATCGTGTCGCCGGGCTGCACGATGCCCGGGAAGTGCCGGGCCGCGAGCAGCCCGCGCCGCCGCGCGACGTATTCGATCGGCGTGACGCCCGTGCGATCGATGTCGTGCACGCGCACGAGCACGTCGCCGGCGTCGACCTCGGTGCCGAGATCGCGGCACATCTCGAGCAGCCCGTGATGCTCGCTCGTCGTGAAGCACGAACCGTCCGGCATGTCGAGCAGCGTCGTCGTACGCGGCGCGTTGCCGTCGATCACGTCCTTCGCGATCACGCCCGCATGCGCGAGGAATCCATACACGCCGCGCTCGGCGATCGCGACGCTCGCGGCCGTCGACGTGCCGCCGCCGCCCAGCTCGGTCGACACGAATACCTTGCCGGCCTCCTCGGCCGCGCTGTCGTAGAGGCCGACGCTGTCGAGCTCCAGCATGCGCATCGAATACGGCGCGCCGAACGCGCGCATCGCGCGCTCGCAGCGCGCTTCCTGATCGCGGTCCGCCAGCACGTGAATCGCCGCGAACGGCACGAAGTCGAGCGTGCGGCCGCCCGCGTGAATGTCGAGCACGTGCGTCGCGAGCGGCAGCAGGTGACGCTGAAAGTAATCGGCGATCTTCTCGGTCACGGTGCCGTCCGGCCGGCCCGGGAAGCTGCGGTTCAGGTTGCCCGCGTCGATCGGCGACGTGCGGCAACCGGCGCGAAACGCCGGATAGTTCATGAACGGCACGACGATCACGCGGCCGGTCACGTCGGCCGCCTTCAGCGAACCGGCCAGCTTCGACAGCGCGACCGGCCCTTCGTACTCGTCGCCGTGATTGCCGCCGGTCAGCAACACTGTCGGCCCGTCGCCGCGCTTCACGACGGTCACCGGAATCATGATCGCGCCCCACGCGGAATCGTCGCGCGAGTAAGGCAGCTTCAGGAAGCCGTGCTGTTCGCCGTCCGCGTCGAAATCGACGGTCGGCGTAATCGGGGAAGCACGCATCGCCCTACTCCTTCACGAACAGCTTGCGCGGCACGTTGCAGAACGTCTCGACGCCGGTCTCGGTGATCAGGATGCTTTCCGTGATCTCCAGCCCCCAGTCGTCGAGCCACAGCCCCGGCATGAAATGGAACGTCATGCCGGGTTCGAGCACCGTCCGGTCGCCCGGACGCAGGCTCATCGTGCGCTCGCCCCAGTCGGGCGGATAGCTCGCGCCGATCGGGTAGCCGCAGCGGCTGTCCTTCTCGATGCCCGCACGGCGCAGCACCGCGAAGAACGCATTCGCGACGTCCTCGCACACGTTGCCCGGCTTCGCGGCCGCGAGCCCGGCCTCGATCCCTTCGACCACCGCGCGCTCGCCTTCGATGAAGTGCGCGGGCGGCTTGCCGAGGTAGACCGTGCGCGACAGCGGGCAGTGATAGCGGCGGTAGCAACCGGCGATCTCGAAGAACGTGCCGGCGCCGCGCGCGAACGTCGAATCGTCCCACGTCAGGTGCGGCGCGGCGGCATCCGCGCCGGTCGGCAGCAGCGGCACGATCGCCGGATAGTCGCCGCCAAAGCCCTCCGCGCCGCCGATGCCGGTCGCATAGATCTGCGCGACCAGGTCGCTTTTCTTCATGCCGGGCTCGATCGTCTCGACGATGTGCGCATGCATCCGCTCGACGATGCGCGCGGCCACGCGCATGTACTCGATCTCGCGCGGCGACTTCACCGCGCGCTGCCAGTTCACGAGCGCGGTCGCATCGACCCAGCGCGCGGCCGGCAGATGCCGCTGCAGCGACGCGTACGCCGCCGCGCTGAAGTAGTAGTTGTCGAGCTCGACGCCGATGCGCAGCGTGCTCCAGCCGCGCGCCGCGATCACTTCGGCGGACAGGTAGTCCATCGGATGACGGGCCGTCGACTGCACGTAATGATCTGGATACCCGACGATGTTTTCGTGCGCCATGAACGCGGTGCGCTTCGCGCCGTTCGCGTCCTGGCCGCGGCCGAACCACACGGGTTCGCCGTCCAGCGCCAATAGCACGCACTGGTGCACGTAGAACGACCAGCCGTCATAGCCGGTGAGCCAGCCCATGTTGGTCGGGTCGGTGACGATCAGCAGGTCGATGCCGGCCCGCTCCATCGCCGCGCGCGTCTTCGCGATCCGCGCAGCGTATTCGCTGCAATCGAACGCGAGACGCGGCGCGGCTTCGTAGGTTTCGATGACTGCGGCCATCTGTCTCCTCTCAGGTCGTGAGGTCGTTGTGGAAAATCGTGCCGACTTCCGCCGCGCGGGCGCGTTGCAGCGCAAGCACGGCAATGGCGGTGTCCTGCGCGCCGGTGCCGGTCAGATCGCAGATCGTGATGTCGTCGCGATGCGTGCGGCCGTCGCGGCGGCCGGCGATCACTTCGCCGAGTTCGGGGAACACGGCATCGGCCGGCGCCACGCCGGCCGCGATCGCATGCGCGAGTTCGCCGGCCACGCGGGTCTGCTGCAACCGGTCGCAGAAGTAGTGCGCGGTGCCGAACACCGACGGCGCGAGTTCGGTCTTGTAGTCGGCGTCCGAACCCATCGCCGTCACGTGCAGCCCGGGATGCAGATCCTCCGCGTGCACGAGCGGCGCGCGGCTCGGCGTGGTCGTCACCGCGATGTCGGCGTCGGCGAGCGCCGCGTGCACCGAGCGCGCGACGATCGCGTCGATCCCGTATGCGGCGCGCACGTCGGCCGCGAATCGCGTGGCACGCTCGGCATCGCGCGCCCACACCGTTACATGCGTGATGTCGCGCACGAGCATCAGCGCGTCGAGCTGCAACCGGGCCTGCTCGCCCGCGCCGACGATCGCCGCGCGGCGCGCATCGGCGCGCGCGAGCCGGCGCGCGGCCACGGCGCCGGCCGCCGCGGTGCGCACGGCCGTCAGGTAGCCGTTGTCGAGCAGCACGGCCTCGGTCAGGCCGGTGCGCGCGGACAGCACGAGCATCAACCCGTTCAGGCTCGGCAGCCCGAGCGACGGGTTGTCGAAGAAGCCGGGGCTGACCTTGATCGCGAAGCTGTCGAAGCGTGGCAGGTAAGCGGTCTTGACGTCCACTTCGGCATGGCGCTCCGGCAGCGGGAGATTCAGGATCGGCGGCATCACGACGGCGTCGGTCGCCAGCGACGCGAACGCGGCCTCGATCTGGTCAATCGCGGCCAGATCGAGCGGCACCAGCGCGCGCAGTTGCGCCTGGCCGAGCAACGTGACGGGACGGGTCATGTCAGTTCTCCGAAACGAGCCGGCGATGCGCGGCCATGTCGATGTTCGCGCCGCTCACGACGACCACGATCGGGCCGCCGCGATCGCGGCGCGCGATCCGTTCATCCAGCAACGCGGCGAGGCCGACCGCGCCGGCGCCTTCGACGACGAGCCGTTCTTCCCGATACGCATGCGCGATGCCGCGCGCGATCGACGGCTCGTCGAGCAGCACGACGTCGTCGGCCAGCGCGCGCGTCATGTCGAACGTGTAGCGGTTGTCGAGGCCGATGCCGCCGCCGAGCGAATCGGCCAGCGTCGGCTGCTCGGCGACGTCGACCGGGCGGCCGGCCGCGAGGCTCGCATGCATCGCGGCGCCGCGCGCCATCGATACGCCGATCGCCTCGACCGCCGGCCGGATCGCCTTCGCGGCAAACGCGACCCCGCTGAACAGGCCGCCGCCCGACAGCGGCACGACGAGCGTCGCCGTATCGGGCAGCGCCTCGAGAATCTCGACGCCGATCGTCGCCTGGCCCGCGATGATGCGCGGATCGTCGAACGGCGGCACGTACGCATAGCCTTCGTCGCATACCAGGCGCCTTGCTTCGGCCTGCGCGTCGTCCTGGCTGTCGCCGACGATCACCACGCGCGCGCCGAGCGCCGCGACCGCATCGACCTTGTTGGCCGGCACGAGCGACGACATGCAGACGGCCGCGTCGATGCCGAGCGCGCGCGCCGCGTACGCGAGCGCGCGACCGTGATTGCCCGTCGACGCGGTGACCACGCGCGTCACGCGCTGCGCCGCGAGTTCCGCGAGCACGTTGGTCGCGCCGCGCAGCTTGAAGCTGCCGGTCGGCTGCAGCGTTTCGAGCTTCAGGTAGACCGGTGCGCCAACGCGCGCGGACAGCGCGGCGGATGCAACGAGCGGCGTACCATCTGCGCGCCCGGCGAGGCGGCGGCGCGCGCGGTAGACGTCGGACAGCGACAGGAAGGACATGGAACGCACGCCTCGCGACGAATGTGATGCGATCCAGTCTAATGTTCCAAATCGCGCTTTCGAATGTCCTGATACATTGCGCGCGACGTTGCGGCGCCGCCGCCGGTTCAGTGGAAATCGTTCAGGTGCGGATACTGCTCGAACACGCCCGCGATCGTCTCGAGCGCAGCGTTGCACGCGGCATCGGTGGTTTCGGCGCCGATGCACACGCGCACCGCGTTCGGCCGCTCCGTGCCGCCAACCAGAAACGGATCGGGCGACGTCACCGCGATCTTGCGCGTGCGCAATTCGCGCACGATCCGCTCGGCCTGCCAGTAGTCGGGCACGCGCAGCCATGCCGAAACCGCATTGGGATGCGCGCCCAGCACATACGGCCCCAGCGCGGCCCTCACCATCGCCTGACGCACGGCGAGCCGCTGGCGCTGCAGTTCGACGAGCCGCCGCGCGGTGCCGTCGGCGATCCAGCGCGTCGCGATTTCCGCGATCGGCGACGTCGCCATCCAGCTGCTCACGCGCAGCACGCTCTCGACGCGCAACGCGAGCCGCCGCGGCATCGCGAGATAGCCGGTGCGTAAGCCCGTCAGCACCGATTTCGTCATGCTCGTGCAGTAGAAGCCGAGCTCCGGAATCAGGCTGGCGATCGGCGTGGCCGTCTTCTCGGGCAGCGGACCATACACGTCGTCCTCGATCACGTACACGCCGTAGCGCGTCGCGATGCGCGCGATCGACCGCCGCCGCGACTCGGTCATCATCGACACGGTCGGGTTATTGAGGGTCGGCGTGCAGACGAGCGCGCTGATCCGCTCGCCGTCGCACATCTCCTCGAAATGTTCGGGACGGATGCCGTGCTCGTCCATCTCGAGCCCTTTCAGCGTAAAGCCGAGCACGTTCGCGGAGCCGATCACGCCGTGATCGGTCAGGCTCTCGCACAACACGGTATCGCCCGGCCCGACGATCGACGCGAGCGCGAGAAAGATCCCGTGCGCCGCGCCGTTCGTAACCAGCAGCGATTCGCGGTGCACGGGCATGTTCAGCGACGCGAGCCACGCGGCGCCGGCGTCGCGATGCGCATCGAGGCCGGCGATCGGCCGGAACGACCGGATCCACGGCTGATCGTCGGCGCCCGCCAGCGCCGCGCACACGCTGCGCCACGCGGCATCGTGCTCCGGCGTGTGGACGATGCGGGCGATCGAGAAGTCGACCAGTTCGCGCTCGGTCGTATCGAGGATGTAGTTCGACATCGATTCGGTCACGCGCGCGGCCACGAAGCTGCCGCGGCCGACCTCGCAGCGGATCAGCCCCTGGCGCTCCAGCTCCTTGTACGCGTTGGTGACGGTCTGCACGCTGACGCCGAGGCTCGACGCGACGTCGCGCTGCGGCGCGAGCCGTGCGCCCGGCGCGAGCGCGCCGGTCTCGATGTCGCCGGCGATCGCCTTCACGAGCCGCTTGTATTTCGACTCGATGCCGTGCACGGCGCCGATCGCGTCGCGCCAGCCTGCCGATACCTCGGTCCGTCCCATCTCGATGTCTCCGTCATGGCTTCCGCATGGTCGCTCAGAAAGACACCCTGAAAATATTGTCCTAGTGCAATCGCGCGCGAAAGCAGGACGTTGCGGGTCGAAACGGGCCGCGCAAGCGGCGTGCCCGGCATGCGTACGCGCCCGGCTCTTCAATTGATCGGACGAATGTCGGGGCGGCGGCGCGGAATGCGGCACGCGCGGGCGTACTTCGTGTTGCCGGACAGTTCTCGTTCCGACTATTCGATATGGTCGCCGCGCCGGACATGCGGGTTCGCGGTCGCCAGCCTTGCTTGACCACGGCCGGCACGCCGCCTGGATTGCTTCAGGTAGGCCGGCCGTGCCGCCTGCGATGTGTCATCCGGTTGGCAAATACGATAGTTTGCTATCGAATCTTTTTGCCCCTATCATCTCGCCCATGACCAATCTGCACGATCTCCGCCTCGCCGTCAGCAGCCTGCTCGTGCTCACCGCGCGCAAGTGGCGCCGCACCAGCGACGGCGTGCTGACCGCGTACAACGTGTCCGAGGCCTGCGCGACGCCGCTCCTGATCGCCGGGCGCCTCGGCGAAGGCGTGCGGCAAGGTACGCTCGCCGAACACGTCGGCATCGAAGGGCCGTCGCTCGTGCGCCTGCTCGACCAGCTGTGCGCGGCCGGCCTCGCGCGCCGCGACGAGGATCCGCACGACCGCCGCGCGAAGACGATCTCGCTGACGGCCGCCGGCCGCGCAGTCACCGCGAAGATGGAGGAAGACCTGCGCGCGCTGCGTGCACAGGTGCTCAAAGGCGTGTCGCGCGCCGATCTCGAAGCCACGCTGCGCGTACTGAACGCATTCAACGCAGCCGACGCGCCCCCTGGGGCTTCGCCCCCGTCCCACTCCGCCGATTCCGCGTCATGACCTATCCGAGCCTCCGCGACTGGCTGTTCTCGGGCAAGACGTTCGCCGCATCGATGCTGGCGCTGTACCTCGGCCTGTATTTCCAGTTGCCGCGCCCGTACTGGGCGATGGCGAGCGTGTACATCGTGTCGAACCCATTCGTCGGCGCGACGCGCTCGAAAGCGCTGTACCGCGCGCTCGGCACCGCGCTCGGCGCGGCCGCCGCGATCTTCTTCGTGCCGCCGTTCGTCGAGACGCCGCTCCTGTTCAGCATCATCGTCGCGACCTGGTGCGGCACGCTGCTGTACCTGGCGATCTCCGATCGCACCGCGCGCAGCTACGTCTTCATGCTCGCCGGCTATACGATGCCGCTGGTCGCGCTGCCGACCGTCACCGACCCGTCCACGATATTCGACGTCGCGATCGCGCGCACCGAGGAAATCGTGCTCGGCATCGTCTGCGCGAGCGTGGTCGGCAGCACCGTGTTTCCGAACCGGCTCGCGCCGACGCTGATCGAGCGCACCGACGCGTGGTTCAAGGACGCCGCGTTCTACGGCCGCGAAACGCTGTCCGGGCATCTGGCCGGCAAGGCGCTGTCCGCGTGCCGGCAGCGGCTCGCCGCGACCATAACCGGCCTCGAGTTCCTGCTGAGCCAGCTGGGCTACGACCATGCGCATCCGCGCCTGCTCGCGCGGGCGCAGGCGCTCGCGGGCCGGATGCAGTTGTTCCTGCCGCTGATGTCGTCGCTCGCCGATCCGCTGGTCGCGCTGATGCGCGACCTGCACGTGCGCCCGCCCGCGCTCGACGCGCTGCTGGCCGACGCCGCGAAGTGGTTCGACGCGCCGCTGCCGGCCGTGAAGACCGGCACCGACGGCGACATGGCGCACGATCCGGTCGCGGACGACCTGCGCGCGCGCATCGCCGCGCTGCAGCCGCCCGCCAGCGCGCTGGCGAGCTGGGACGGCGCGCTGCTGTCGAATGCGCTGTGGCGGCTGCGCCAGGTCATCGACATCTGGCAGGACTGCCGCTCGCTGCGTGCGCTGATCGCGAACGAGTCGGGCGTGTGGCAGCCGCGCTACCGGCACTGGCGGCTCGGCGGCACCGAGCGCTTCTTCGATCGCGGGATGATGCTGTTCTCGACGCTGACCGTCGTGTTCGCGATCGTGTTCGCGTGCTGGCTGTGGATCTCGTCCGGCTGGCACGACGGCGCAGCCGCCGTCACGCTCGTGGCCGTGTCGTGCAGTTTCTTCGCCGCGCTCGACGAGCCGGCGCCGCTGGTGTTCAAGTTCTTCCTGTCGACCGCCGCGAGCGTCGTGTTCGCCGGCCTGTACCTGTTCGTCGTGCTGCCGCACGTGCACGATTTCGCGATGCTCGTGCTGATGTTCGCGGGCCCGTTCATCCTGATCGGCACGCTGCTGCCACGCCCGCAGTTCAACATGGTGACGATGCTCGTCGCCGTGAACACGGCTACCTTCATCAGCATCCAGAGCGCGTACGAAGCCGATTTCTTCGTGTTCCTGAACAGCAACCTCGCGGGCGTCGCCGGGCTGCTGTTCGCGTACGTGTGGACGCGCGCGACGCGCCCGTTCGGCGCGGAACTCGCGGTGCGGCGCCTGCTGCGCTCGGGCTGGGAGGACGTCGCGCGCTCCGCGTCGACGCAGCCGCTCGACGACCAGCGCAACCACGCGTCGCGGATGCTCGATCGCGTCACGCAACTGCTGCCGCGCCTCGGCGCGTCCGACGATCACCGCCACCCGTCGATCGAAAGCTTCCGCGACCTGCGCATCGCGCTGAACGCGCTCGACCTGCGCCGCTCGCGCCGCCGGCTGTCGGGCGACGTACCCGACGCGATCGATCGCGTGCTGGCCGGCGTCACCGATCACTACGCGCGCTGCGCGGCCGCGAACGCGCGCCAGCCCGTGCCGCCCGCGCTGCTCGCGACGATCGACGACGCGCTGCGGCGTGTGGCCGGCAGCACCCTGCCGGGCGCCGCGCCGGGCGACGGCGCCGCCTCGCCCGCCGTACCAGCCGCGCACCGCCGGCTGCGCGACACGCTGCACGCGCTCGTCGGGCTGCGCCTGTCGCTGTATCCGGCCGCGACCGCACAACCGCCGCAGGCGCCGGACGGAGCGCACGCATGAACCGGCTTTCCACCCTGTCCTTCCGAGCGCGATCATGATCGGCGAAATCGATATCTTCGGCGTGTTCGTGCCGGCCCCGCTCGTGCTGATGCTGATCGCCTACCTGATCAACATCGTCGTGCGCGCGGTGCTCGAGCGCGTCGGCTTCTACCGCCTCGTCTGGCACCGTTCGATCTTCGACCTCGGCATCTACGTGTTCGTGCTGGCCGCCGTCGTGATCGTGTCCCACCAACTCGTGGCTACCTAACGTGAAAAAATCCTGGCTCTCGGCAGGGCAAGTCCTGCTCACCCTGATCGTCGTCGTCGTGGCCGGCCTCGTGCTGTGGCGCATCATCAACTACTACATGTTCTCGCCGTGGACGCGCGACGGGCACGTGCGCGCCGACGTGATCCAGGTCGCGCCGGACGTGTCCGGTCTCATCACGTCGGTGCAGGTTGCCGACAACCAGGAGGTCAAGCGCGGCCAGGTGCTGTTCGTGATCGACCAGGCGCGCTACGCGCTCGCGGAGCGGCTCGCCGAAGCGACACTCGCGCAGCGCCGCGCGACGCTGGCGCAGGCGAAGCGCGAATACGCGCGCAACCTGCAGCTCGGCAACCTGGTCGCGAGCGAACAGGTCGAGGAAAGCCGCACGCGCGTCGAGCAGGGCGAAGCCGGCGTCGCCGATGCGCAGGTGTCGCTCGACACCGCGAAGCTGAACCTGCAGCGCACGACGATCGTCAGTCCCGTGGACGGCTACCTGAACGACCGCGCGCCGCGCGTCGGCGAATACGTGCCGGCCGGCCGCGCGGTGCTGTCGGTCGTCGATCGCCATTCGTTCCGCGTCGACGGCTACTTCGAGGAAACCAAGCTGCGCGGCATCCATATCGGCCAGCCGGTCGACATCATCGTGATGGGCGAGCCGCATGCGCTGCGCGGCCACGTGCAGAGCATCGTCGCCGCGATCGAGGATCGCGACCGCACGCAGGGCGCGAACCTGCTGCCGAACGTGAACCCGGCATTCAGCTGGGTGCGGCTCGCGCAGCGCGTGCCGGTGCGCGTCGTGCTCGACGAGGTGCCGGACGATTTCCGGATGATCGCGGGCCGCACCGCGACCGTATCGATGCGCGGCGCCGACGCGCGCCGCAACGCCGACGCGAAGCCGACGGCCGGTGCCGGCACGGCGCCCGCGGCATCCGGCGCGGCGGGAGCATCGCAATGAAGCGGCATGCCCTGCGCGTCGCGGCGACGCTCGCGCCCCTGGCGCTTGCACTCAGTGCATGCAAGTCGGTCGGCCCCGACTACACGCTGCCGCAGCAGGCGTACGTCAATGCGCCGCTCGCGAATCACGCGCTCGACGACGCGAACGGCGCGCTGGTGTCGCGCGACGCGGTGCCCGGCAACTGGTGGCAACTGTACGACGACCCGGTGCTCGACGGGCTCGTGCGCGATGCGCTGAAGTCGAACACCGACCTGCGCGTCGCCGCCGCGAACCTCGCGCGCTCGCGCGCGGCCCTGGTGGCCGCGAATGAACAGGGCGGATTCTCGGGCGGGGCGGAAGCGGCCGTGCAGCGCGCGCAGGAATCGGCCGAGCAGTACCTGCTCGAAAACAAGCTGCCGGTCGTCAACGAAGGTATGGTCGGCATCAACGTGTCGTACGAGCTCGACCTGTTCGGCAAGCTGCGGCGCGGTGTCGAAGCCGCGCGCGCGGACAGCGAGGCCGTCAAGGCGGCCGGCGACCTCGCGCGCATCACGGTCGTGGCCGACGTCGTGCGCGCCTACGTCGAAGCATGCTCGGCCGGCGACGAACTGGCGATCGCGAAGCGGTCGCTCGCGCTGCAGCAGCAACGCGTCGCGCTGTCGCAGCGGCTGCGAGATGCAGGACGCGGCAACCAGACCGACGTGACGCGCGGCGTGACGCAGGTACGCACGCTCGCCGCCGACATCCCGCGCTTCGAAGGCCGCCGCAAGATCGCGCAGTACCAGCTCGCCGCGCTGCTCGCGCGCGCGCCGGCCGACCTGCCGAAAGCCGTCACCGAATGCGAGCGCCTGCCGAAGCTGCGTCAGCCGATTCCGATCGGCGACGGCGCCGCGTTGCTGCGCCGCCGCCCCGACGTACGCGAAGCCGAGCGGCAACTCGCCGCCGCGACCGCCCGGATCGGCGTGGCGACCGCCGCGCTGTACCCGTCGGTCAGCATCGGTGCATCGGCCGGCTCCGTCGGCGTCGCCGCCGACCTGTTTTCATCCACCACGAATCGCTGGTCGTTCGGACCGCTGATCAGCTGGTCGTTCCCCGTCAACGGCCAGCGTGCGCGCGTGCGCGAAGCCGAAGCCGCGACGGGTGGCGCGCTCGCGCACTTCGACGGCGTCGTGCTGAATGCGCTGCGCGAAACGCAGTCGAGCCTCGCGACCTACGCGGCCGACGTGCAGCGCACCGATGCGCTGCGCACAGCGTACGAATCGGCCCGCAATTCCGCCGACGAAACCCATCGTCTCTATGCGGCGGGCCGCGAGTCGTTCATCTCCGATCTCGACGCGACGCGCACGTTGACGAGCGTGCGGGCGCAGGTCGCGGCGGCCGAAGGTCAGGTCGCGGCCGACCAGGTGCGGCTCTTCCTCGCGCTCGGCGGAGGTTGGGAGAGCGACGGCGCGACAGGCACCGGCTCCCGCGCCGCGACACCTGCGAGCGGCCCGTCAGCGCCGTAGCGCCAGCGCCGTCGGCCCCGTCACGCAGGTATGACGGTACACGCGGTGGCCGCGAGTTTTCGCCGGTTCGCGCCGTGGCATCCGCAGCGCGCCGCGCCCCGCGTTGACGGTACACTCGCCGATGCACTTCCATTCATCTGCCGCCGCTGCCGGCCCGGCCGCGGCACCCACCCGGAGAGTCATCATGCGAACCAGCGCCCGCAACCAGTTCGCCGGCCAGATCAGCGCCGTCAAACCCGGCGCCGTCAACGACGAAATCACGCTGCGCACGCAGGACGGCCTCGAGATCGTCGCCGTGATCACCCACGGCAGCGCGGCGTCGCTGGGCCTCGCGGTCGGCACGAACGCGTTCGCACTCGTCAAGGCGTCGTCGGTCATCGTGATGGTCGGCGTCGACAGCAGCAAGGTGTCGGCCCGCAACTGCGTCGCGGGCACCGTCGCGTCGGTCGCGAAGGGCGCGGTCAATTCGGAGGTCGTGATCAAGGTCACGAGCGGCGCGGAGATCATCGCGATCGTCACCAACGACAGCGTCGATCGTCTCGGCCTCGCGAGCGGCGCCGCCGCATCCGCGATCTTCAAGGCATCGAGCGTGATCGTCGGCGTCGAGTGATCGCGTGACGATCGCGATGGCGATTCATTGTGCGCCGCGCATGCCCGTCAAACCGCGGGCGGGTTGCCGGCGCGCGTTCCGCGCTTCCAACCTGATCCGGCCGCGCGCGGCTCGCGGCACGCGCATGCCGGCGCATGCTTCTGCAACATGCCGGCAACCGCCATGGCCGACCAATGACCGGCTTTCCGCGCTTCCCATAAACGGTCACCTTGCGCCCCCCGGCGCGCGTCGCTCACGACGCGGTCAATGCCGATGCCGGTGATGAATGTCCGGAAAATGCGCGTGGCTGTGCGCGATCGGCAGATGCACGTGCGGATGCGTGTGCGGTTCGTCGCCGTCATACGGGAAGTCGTGCGTGTGTTGGTGATGGTCGTCGTGCCGATGCCGATGCGTATGCTCGAGCCGCTCGTGCGCATGCGTGTGTTCGTGCCGTTCGCGCACATGCAGCCAGATGCCGAGCGCCATCAGCGCGGCCGCGATCCAGAACGTCGCGGGCGGCAGTGCCGGCCAGATCAGCAGCGACAGCACGACCCCGAACAGCGGTGCGATCGAAAAGTACGCGCCGGTGCGCGCGCTGCCGAGATGACGCAGCGCGACGACGAACAGCACGAGGCTGATCCCGTAGCCGCCGAGCCCCGTCAGCATCGCCGCCGCCGTGACCGGTATCGCGGGCAGCGTCGCGCCGGTCGCCAGCGCGATGCCGATGTTCACCGGCCCCGCGATCAGCCCTTTCAGGCACGCGATCACCATCGCGTCGTTCGCGGCCACCTTGCGGGTCAGGTTGTTGTCGATCGCCCAGCACAGGCATGCGCCGACGATCAGCAGCGCACCGACCGGCACACCGGCGCGGCCCGGTGTCCACGACAACAGCGCGCCGCCGGCGACGATCGCCACCATGCCGACGAACACCTGCGTATCCACGTTCTCGCGGAACACGACCCACGCGATCACAGCCGTCAGCACGCCTTCGAGATTGAGCAGCAACGCGCTCGTCGCCGCCGGCGTGGTCGACAGCCCGAGCATCAGCAAAGCCGGGCCGGCCACGCCGCCCGCCGCGATCGCGCCGGCCAGCCAACGCAGGTCCGCGCGCTGCAGCGGTGCGGCATCCGCGGTTGGCGCGCGACGGCCGTACCAGCCGTGCAACAGGATTCCGATGCCGAGCCCGACGCCACTGCCCAGATAGAAAAGGCCTGCGACCATGAACGGCGACATCGCGCCGATCAGCGCCTTGGCGAGCGGTGTCGCGGCGCCGAACAGCGTGGCGGCGGCGAGCGCGACGAAAATCGCGGAATGTCTCGGGTTCATGATCCGGTTTGAATTGACGTTGAAGAGCCCGGCTTCGCATCAGCCGGCATCGGTTATCTTTCGGGATGCAAGCCGCATGCACGCGCCGAGCGGCCGTAAACGGACGATCCAATCGCAATTATCGCGCGCCATCATGTCACGACGGCCGGATGGGACCGCACGCACGGAAATCGACGTTTCCCGTCTATCAATTCGGAAACCGAAATATATGACTGAAGCTGCAATTTGCTCGGCTGTGCAAACCGTCTACGCGGGGATATGAAAAAGGCGGTGCATCGCGCATGCGGCGACGTTCGACGGACGTTCGTTGTCCGGTCGTGTGGCTCGTTCAACGTGAGAGAGTTGCGTACCGGCAGATCGGACGCCGGTGGAGGGAGTCCCGGCCTGCCTCGGTCCAGGCAGGCCGGTCTGTCGTGTCATGCGCCGCATGCGACGGGCATGTTGGCATGTGCGGTGCAACGAGCCGCGGCGCGATGCCGATTAGTCGTTGCTGGCCGTTTGCTGTTCGACCTGCGGCGCGGCGTCGTTCTGCACCTTCGCTTCCGCTTCCACTTCGGCTTGCGCCGGCTGCGGCGCGGCAGCGCCCTCGGCCTGCTGCTCGGCCTTCGGCTGCTGCGGCGCACCCTTGGCCGATTGTGCCGCGCCCTTGCCCGGACGGCGAGCCTTCAGCCGGCGCGCCCGCGCCGCGTCGTCGTGCGTCACGCGCCCGGCTTCGTTGCCCTGCAGGTCGACGCGCACCGCGTCCTCGACAAGGCACGACCAGTAGCGGTTGCCGCGGCACCACGTCGACATCGCTTCGCGCAGTTCGGCTTCGTTGAGACCGATGGCCTGCGCCTCGCGTGCGAGATCGTCCCAGATGCCGACCTTGAGCGGTACTTTGGGGGCCGGATTCTTCGGGAATGCGCGCGGAAACTTCCGCTGCAGTTTGCCGATTGCGACGATGACCGGATCGACCGGGGCCGACGGCTTCGCCGAAGCAGGCTTCGCCCGATGCTGCGCCTGGGCGGCGGCGCCCGGCTTGGCGCCGCGAGACGGCCGGTCGCCGGACTTCGGCTTCGCGCCGGCGTCCGTCGGCGCTGTCGGCCGCTTCGCGTTGCGCTCCTGCTTGGCCTTCGCTGCGAGCTGCGCCCGCAATTCGGCAAGTTGTTCAAAACCCATAAATTCAATCCACCAGGAATATAAGGTGTGGTTCGTGCGGCCCTGCCGCGCGGCTTGCAAGCTTCGCCGCCATGCGTGCGGCCGGTCTGCCGCCGGTGCGGAACACTACGGGGCCGCATCGCGCACGTCACTCTGTTTTCAGGCACCCGGCCTCGATGCCGGACAAGGCAGGAGTGGAAGTATACCGGTACGCGGGACAGCCGGCTGACTCGCCGGTCCGCATTTGCCCGATCCAGGGTGCCGGAAATGCGTCCGCGCGGTCGTGTTGCGCATTATATGGATACGTTTCCGGATGTCACGCCATTAGAGGCCACTACCGGAAATCGGGGCCGGGGCGACATGCGATGAACGGTGTTCCGCGTGACGGATGTCGAACCGCGGCGCGTTGCGTCGCCTTCGGACATCGCGCCGCACGCCGCGCCTCGTTTGCGCCGGCATCGCTGTACGACTCGTTGCGTCCGCATCGATCGTGGCGCGGACGAAGATATCGGAAAGTGCGTAGTATGGCCAAGGCAACTTCGTTGGCGGCAGGGCGCGCGTGCTTTTCACCGCGCGCCCGATCGGCCGGGCGCGATCCCGTCGCCTGCGAAAAGGCCCGGCGACACGAGATGGAGCGAATGCATGGTTTCCCAAGACGACACGCCGCACGACGGCATCACGCGCGAGGAGATTCACCATCGGCAGATCGACATGCGCGGATATCGGCGCAGCGATGGCCTGTTCGAAGTGACGGCGTGCCTCGCGGACCGCAAGACCAGCGATTTCACGCCGCCTGGCGGCACACGGACGGTCGCGGCGCTGACGCCGCTCCATGATCTGGGCGTGACACTGGTCTTCGACATCGACATGGTCGTGCGCGCCGTATCGACGTTCATCCGTTCGCATCCGTATGCGCAGTGTCCGGGCGGCGGCGACTCGCTGCAGGCGCTCATCGGGTTGAACATCGGCGCCGGCTGGAACAGCGAGGTGCGCAAGCGCCTGCCGTCCTGCGACACGTGCACGCACCTGAAGGAATTGCTCGGGCCGATCGCCACGACGGCCTATCAGACGATGGTCGGCATGCGGCGCTCGTCGCTCGATTACCGTGACAGTGAAGGAAAGCCGCTCAAGATCGACAGTTGCTACGCATACGGCGCGTCGCGCGATCTCGTGAAACGTCTTTGGCCCGAATACCATCGATCCGCGGCAACCACAAAGGACAGTTGAAGCCTTGGCATTCGGCCGATTCGGCGTTGTTTGCGGAATCGGTATTGCGCGAATGGAGCCGATCCGACCTGTGCCGATACGGCAGATCTGCACCGCCGCATCCGTCGTCAGAAAACCCCCAGCACGAGCCCCGCGGCAAGCCCCGCACCCAGTTCGGCGCAGCGCGCAAGCTCGTCGCTGCCGATCGTCTTCGTCGCGAGAATACGCTCCGGCGTCTGCGCATGCGTGCAGACGATCAGGCCGGGCGCGACGCTCTTCAGCCGCCACCCGGTCGCGATCCGGTCGATCTGGCGCAATGCGTTCTGCCCATCGCTTCCGGCGCAGATCATCGCCGCATACGGACGGCCATTCACGCGATCGAGCGCCGCGTAATAGCAGCGATCGAAAAAGTCCTTCATCAGCCCGGACATCGCCGCAAGATTCTCGGGCGTCGCGAACAGGTACGCGTCGGCGGCCAGCACGTCGTCTGCGTTCGTCGCGTCCGCGCGCTGCAACCTGACGTCGACGCCAGGCTGCGCGCGAGCCGCATCGGCAGCCGCTTCGGCCATCTGCTGCGTGCCCCCGGTCATCGTGTGATAGACGATCAACAGCGTCTTCATGGATAGATGCTCACGTTCGGCTTCGGATGCGTCGACGATATCGCTGTTTCGGCCGGCCGCGCGGCCGTCACATGCGGGCGCCATGTTGCGTCGGTTGCCCGGATCGGCGGTTCGGCCGACGCCCCGTCGGCGCGTGCATCGGCCACGACGTCGATTTGACCGCGCCTGCGGATGCTTTCGGATGCGCGTTCAGTCTTGCGTGCGACGCGACACGGCGCCGTCGTCCGGGCGCGCGTAGTACGCGAGGAACATGTCGGCAGCCGACTCCGCGACTTTCTGTTGCTCCTGCGCCGTCAGCGGCGGCTGCCCCATCGTGATCTGCGGCCAGAACGCGAACGCCTTCACGGCGCCATGCAACTGATGCGCGGCGAACACCGGATCGGTCACCGCCAGACGGCCGGCCGCAGCCGCCGCCCGCACCCACACCGTGACGTCTTCCTCACGCTCGCCGAGGCGTTCGACCATGTCGCGGGCCCGTTCCGGCGAATGGATGGCCGCGCCGATCGCGACGCGCGCGAGCGCGAGAAAGGCCTCGTCGTTCATCAATCGCAATTTGCGGTCGAGCAGCGCAAGCAGTTGCGCGCGCAACGGCACGTCGGCGCGATAGGTCGGCGAATTGCCGGTCCGGGTCGCATCCCACAGCTTGTTCAGGATTGCAGCGAACAGCGTCTCCTTGCCCGGAAAGTGGTTGTAGACGGTGCGTTTCGACACGCCCGCGCGTGCAGCGATGCGATCCATGCTCGTCGCATCGTAGCCCGCCGCAAGAAATTCCTCGATTGCCGCATCGACGATCGCCGCGCGCTTGCGGTCGGTCAGACGCTGGGGGGGAGTACTGGTATCCATACGGAAATTTTACACCGGGCAGTTTACTTATCTCGAAAATAAACTACACTGCTCGGTGTACTTTATTCTCCGGATGAACCGACATGGCATCGCCTCTCGTTTTGATTCACCGCGTGCTGGGTTTCGCGGCCGCCCGGCGTGGCCGGACGCTGTCCGGCGGTTCGCCGCAGCACAATGGCGAGCGCTTTGCCAATGTCGCACCGCGCCCTGCCGAAGGATTGGGCAAGACGCTGGGGATCGCGTGGAACATGCTGGTCAACAAGCCGCGCCACACCGTGCCCGCCGGCGCGCTGCCCGTCGATTCGCTGACCCGCGCCGAACTCGACGCGGCGCCCGATCGCAGCCTGTACCGCCTCGGCCATTCGACGCTGTTGCTGAAGCTGCGCGGCGAATTCTGGCTGACCGATCCGGTGTTTGCGGAGCGCGCATCGCCGTTCCGGCGCATCGGTCCGAAGCGCTTTCATGCACCGCCGATCGCGCTGGAAGATCTTCCGCCGCTGCGCGGCGTGATCCTGTCGCACGATCACTACGATCACCTCGACCGCGACACGGTGCTCGCGCTGGCTGCAACCACCGGCGTGTTCGTGACGACGCTCGGTGTCGGCGATCGGCTGATCGAATGGGGTATCGACGCGACCAAGGTCCGCCAGCTCGACTGGTGGCAAAGCATCGACGTAGCGGGCCTGACGCTGACGGCGGCCCCCGCCCAGCACTTCTCCGGGCGCAGCCTGTTCGACGGCAACAGTACGCTGTGGGCGTCGTGGGTGATCGTCGACGACGATCTGCGCCTGTTCTTCAGCGGCGATACCGGCTATTTCGACGGCTTCCGCGAGATCGGCGAGCGCCTGGGGCCGTTCGACGTCACGCTGATCGAAACGGGCGCCTATGATGCGCAATGGCCGTACGTGCACATGCAACCGGAAGAAACCGTGCAGGCGCACATCGATTTGCGCGGACGCTGGCTGATCCCGATCCACAACGGCACGTTCGACCTCGCGATGCATCGCTGGCAGGAACCGTTCGAGCGCGTCACGGCGCTGGCGCTCGTGCGCGGCATCGAGCTGTCGACACCGAGGATGGGCGAACGCGTCGATCTCGATGCCCCGCATCGTGGCGAACGCTGGTGGCGCACGGTCGACGAGCGCGCGGCAGCGCCGGCGGCGAAATCTCGACGCTGGCAGCTTTGCGCGTCGGAGGCGACGAAGTAGTTCGCCAGTCCCGGCACGTGCCTTCCGGAAGCGGGCCGTCGGACCTATCCGCGATTCCGGGCGGTGCACTCGTTGCCAGCCGCCCCTGCACGTCGACTGCCAGCCCGTCGACCCGATTACCTCAATAGAGAAGATGCATCCAGTACCCGTCCGATACCTGCCCGCCCAACGAGACGACGCCGCCACCATCGCGGCGCTCGACCAGGCAAGCCACCGTTCAACCGGCCGCGGCCGCGAGAACGAACTGCGACAGATGCTCGCGGAGCGCGTCGCGAGATGGACCGATGGTGTCGATCATCTCAACACGGCCATTCCCAATCTGAGCTTTCATCGACGGGAAGCGCCGACGCAGCCGATGGAGTGCATGGTCGAGCCGAGCTTCGGCCTCGTCGTTCAGGGCGCGAAGCGGGTCATGCAGTGCGGGGATGCGTACCTCTACGACGCCGATCGCTTTCTGATTACATCTCTCGATCTGCCCGGTTCGACGCAAATCATCGAGGCCAGCCCCGGCAAACCGTTTCTGGGGCTCGGCCTGAAGCTGGATTTCCGCGTGATGGCCGAACTGATGATGCAAGTCGCGCCGGTTCACGACGATGTACCAGCAGGCCGCGGACTCGTCGTCGGCGACATGACTGAACCGCTGTACGACGCGCTCAACCGGTTAGTCGCGCTGCTGGACGACCCGAACGCCATTGCCGTTCTCGCACCGTACATCGAGCGGGAAATCTATTATCGGCTGCTGACGAGTGACCAAGGCGCCCGCCTGCGCCAGATCGCCTCCACCGGCAGCCAGTGCAACCGCGTGTCACGCGCGATCCGGTGGTTGCGTGCTCACTATGACGAGTCGTTGCGCGTCGATGATCTCGCGGCACAGGTCCAGATGAGCAGTTCGACCTTCCACCACCACTTCCGTCAACTCACCGGCATGAGTCCGCTGCAGTATCAGAAATGGATACGGCTGAACGAGGCTCGCCGGCTGATGCTGGCGGAGCGGCTCGATGCTGCGTCGGCAGCATTCACGGTCGGGTATGCGAGCCCGACTCAATTCAACCGCGAATATAGTCGGCTGTTCGGTAATTCTCCCCGTAGGGATATCGACAGCCTGCGAGGGAGAGCGGATGTCGCTTTGTCTGTCGTCGCGAGTTATTGAGCGCGACGGGTGGCCGTCGATATGTGCCGACTTTGACGGCATTCATAACGTGCGGGATTAGGTTCTCGCATACGACGTCGATTGGGCTCACGCTGTTCCGAAGACTACGTTGTACCGACCACGCTCGGGACTCCTCCCGCACATTTCCGACGCCGGCTTCTTCTCGTAATGCTCCGTGACTCCGTAAATCGCGCCCCACACATGCGTTGTCACGTGACAACTGACGCAAAATGGCGGTGTACCGTGCAGCGAATGGGCGGCACGTGACTCAGCAGGCGCGGACTCGCCCGCATAGCGAGGACCTACGGTGCATAGCTCATCTCGGGTCGTATCAAACACTACAAATTACGTATAAAAAATGACGAATTTGACGGCGATCTTCCCTGCGTTCGCGATGGGTGCTCGAAAAAGGTATGCGCCCCTATTTTCGAGCATCAACGCACTCATTTTTCGTGAAACAACGTGAAGAAGGTAGCGCAAGTCGTTGCCACATAAGGGTTTCCAGCCAGCGTCGATTTTCGCAGAATGTTTCACGACCTGACCCGTTTGGACTCGTCCCAGGCATTCGACGCACGAATTCGGCATGAATTGCGGTGCATACGCCCGGTGATTCCAGATGGGTTGAGCCCTTCAGTGGGGGCGCATGCCTCGAAGCACGCCCCGCCCTATCGGCGACTACCAGAGGCCATGCAAAGCTGCATGCCTCTTAATAAATGGGGACACATCAAGCTCACTATGATATCTGGGTACGCCTCAGCAGTCGCTCGCCGGTATTGCGCTAGTACGTGCGACATAAGGAGCCGGGAGGCCAGCCGATCAAGTCGGGGTCGCCACCTCCAACTGTCCCGTTGAAATGGCAACGGGACTCTTTACTTCCCACGGTTTCCTGTGGCTCGAACTTCCGGGCTCTGCTTCCGGTTGTCACGTGACAACTCACCTTCCGCTTCACGGTTTCGTTGACGAACCGGAATCTATGGTCCACGCCTGTCTTCCCGAGCAATATGTCTCTTAGGCCGCGTAGCATCGTCCAATGTCAACTGTCCCTTGACGATGTCAAGGTATCTTCGAGGCCGTTTTGCGCTGTTTGTCACGTGACAACTCACCCCGCTGCCGCATAAGCATGCGTAACCACAGGCTGCGCATCAGTAGATGTATTGAAGTGATTTCGTCGCGGCCAACGTCGTAATCGCATCGAAGGCCTCCGCGCACCGTACATGCCGAGAAGAGTCGATATCCGGCAACTTGTCACGTGACAACCGGTTGTTTTCGCGATGCCAACGACGACGCCCGCGCGACCGCGCCGATCAGCGTCTATCAACGGCACGAAGTCGTATCAAGTTTCGAGTGAAACCAAAGCACGATGAGGCACCCGGCCTTCGCCCAACCGAATTCGTTATGGCGCCAAAGAAAAATCCAGTTTTTCACTTCGGCGTTCTTTTTTGCAACCGTAATGGCGTGTTTTTTACGAATCGATGGTTTAGCAACGCCTGGCCGTTCGGCCTATTTGTCACGTAACAACCACAGCGATCAATAAAACGTTCGTGATATTGAACGCATTTCTGGACATTCTGCAAATAACTGCATATATTACGCAAAACTCCTTGGAGGAATTTAATGGCTTTCAAGATCGCCGTCAGTAATCAAAAAGGTGGGACGGGAAAGACGACCATCTCCGTCAACATCGCGGCTGCGTTCGAAGCCGGTGGCAACAAGGTTGCGTTGATCGATGCCGACCCTCAGGGCACTTCCGTCCGGTGGGTCACGAGCGGCGAAAACACGCTGCCGATGACGGTGCTTTCGCTGGCTCCCGCCGGCCGCGGCATCGGCGGCGAGATCAAGAAGCAGGACGCGAACTTCGACGTGATCGTCGTCGACTGTCCCGGCAACCTCGAAGACCCTCGTATCGCCTCCGTCCTCGAAGTGGCGGATTTCTGCCTGGTGCCGCTTTCGCCGTCACCGGCCGATCTGTACAGCACCGTCGCGATGATCCGCATGATCGAGTCGATGCGCGCCGTTCGAAATCCTCAACTTTCTTCCGCATTAATGCTGAATAGCGTTAATGGAAAAACTAAAATGCGTGAAGAAATTTTAAAAATTTTAAGGGCAGAAGAAATAGGGGAGCATCTGCTCGACAGCCAGATCGCGCAACGCGAGGTCTATCGTCAGACGTTCGCGCTCGGCACCACGATCCATCACCACAATCGATACCTGAAGGGCCTGAAGGAAGCCCGCGCGGAAATCGAAAAGCTGGTCACGGAAATGGCCCAATACATCGCGTCGACGCGCGCTACCGGAGCCGCCCATGGCTAAGGACACCTCGAAAGACAAGAAGCCGACCGGCAACCTGCATCTGGCGGCCGGCCTGTTGCGCGGACTCGCGCAGGAAAATGCGGCGCTCGAAACGCGGCTGCCCGAGCCGGCGGCCGCACCGGTTGCCGTCGCCGAAGCCGCGCCCGCCGGTACCCCGGCCGCGACCACGCCCGCCGGTACGACCGATCTGGGCGCGCCGCAGAAGGTGCTGGTGAAGGACTGCATCCCGAACCCGTTCAACCCGCGCGTGTTCTACTCGGAATCGAGCCTGCACGAGCTTGCCTTGACCTTGAAACGGGAAGGGCAGATCGAGCCGATCAAGGTCACACGGCTCCCCGAGTTTCCCGGCAAGCTCGTCGTGATCGACGGGCAACGCCGACTGCGCGCGACGAGCATCAACGGCGACGAGACGATCAATGCGACGTTCCGCACGGATCACACGCCCGAGCAGCTCTATACGATCGCGTATCGGGCGAACCACGACCACGAACGCCAGACGATCTTCGACGATGCGGTCGCGTGGAAACGTCTCCTCGACGAGAAGGTCTTTGCCGACCAGAACACGCTGGCGGAGAAAATCGGCAAGGACAAGGCGTCGATCAGCAAGACGCTGTCGCTGAACGCGCTGCCGAACACGCTGCTGGAGCGGATGGCCAGTGCCAACGACGTGGTCGGCCTGCAGGCCGCGTACTTCCTGAAGCTGATCTTCGAACGCCTGGGCGAGGCGACGGCCGACCGGCTGCTGACGGCCGTGATCGAGCGGAAGAAATCCGTCCGCGATCTCGAGAATTTCCTGCGTGCGCAGAGCGACGGCGCCAAGAAGGCCGGCCGCACGCGCTACAGCGTTCGTCATGATTTTGCGCTCGAATCGCGCGCGATCGGCCAGTTGAAGACTTATCCGGACGGGCGCCTGGATCTGCAGCTCAAGGGCGTCGACGCATCCCACCAGGAAGCGCTCGCCGACAAGCTCAAGACCGTCATCGACGCGTACGTCGCCGCTCTGGCGGCGGCCACGCCAAAGTAACGCGCCCCCGGCAAAAGGCCTCGCTCCGCGCGCTGCGTCGCGAAGCCGGACCGCAACACGGTCCGGTGCACGGCGCGCACGACGGCGGGGCCTCGTTCAGTTGCCCGCGAGGCTGCTTTTCAGCAGGAATTCCAGCAGGTCGTCCGAGGTAGGCTCGCCCCACGTATCGAGCGCCAGCCATCGGAAGAAGCTCGTCTGCGCAAGCTTGCTCGCCTTCTTCTTCGGCGACAGCGTCAGGTCCTTCGAACCCGCCACCGTCTCGTTGTAACGCTCGATCAGCTTGGTCTGGTCGTCGATCTCCAGCTCGCGGAAATACGCGCCGGCTTCCTCGACCTTCGCCGCCAGATACTTGTCGCGAATCTGTTCCTGCTTGCTCTGCGCGGATTCCTTCGCCGGTGCGGCCGCTTCGGTTCCCTGCCCGTCGGCCAGCGTGTAACCGTGCGTCAGCGCCTTGCGGAAATACGCGGCGACGTTGTCGACCGGCGCCGCATTCTTCTTCGTGGTTCGATTGAGCGTATAGGCGATCGCCGCCTTGATGCGCTGCACGCCGTATTGCGTGATCAGCCGGCGCGCTTCCGAGCGCGGAATGCCGAACTTCGCGACTTCCTCGACCAGCGCTTCATTCTTGACGTCGCCTTCTTCGACCGTATCGGTGCTCTGCTTGCGCGTTACCTTGAACTGCACGGCTTCCACGCTGCGGCCGGATTTGTGTTCGATCAGCTCGAGCGTGTGGTCCGATACTTCGTTCACCTCTTGAATGCACGGCACCAGCACCTTGCTCTTGAACAGCTTGTACTCCTTGTACGACTGAGACGCCTTGTCCTGGCCGAGAATCAGGTCACGGAATTTCGGCAGAGGGATCTTCGCGGTGATGCCGATCCCTTCGTAGCGCACCGTGTTTTCCCATAGCGCAAGCGAGTGCGACCGCCGGAACTCGCGAGCGATCCGCATATCGATCAGCGCGTAGATCTCGGGGTTGAGCAGTTCGCTGCGAATCTGGTCGGAGAAGCTGTACTTCAGCACCGATTGCTCGAGTTCGGCGCCGGCGAGCAGGCCTGACGCTTTCCAGACCGTCGAACGGTCCGCGGCCAGGTAGTCCCAGTTGACGACGGTGCTGATCAGCGAGTTGACCGTGTCCTTCACGTACTTCGTGTTGTTGCTGTTCAGCCCGCTCTCGTGCGACAGCGACGCGATCGAGATCGAGAAACTGGTCCGACCCGGCTCGAACGCCTCCTGCCGAAGCGCGTTCTTGATCAGCGAGCTGAACATCTTGCGCTGCTGCAGGCCGATCTTTCCCGACTTCGGCGCGATATGAATCGCCTGGACCGCCTTGCGCAGCAAGTCGGGTGGCTCGGGTGTCTGAAACAGCGAAACCTGTTTGTCTGAGCCTTTGCTTGCGGGCTTGCGCGGCATCGTGGTGTCCGGGTAAGGTTGCCTTATTGAGAGCGGACTTTATACCTTTTCGCGCGGCGGAGCAACGCCCTTGCTCCAGCATCACTTTCACTATCCTTCTTAAGCATCAGATAACAAAGGAAAAATTTTAATTGATAGACTTGTGCAGAGCCCCATATCCGTCTACCTTTTGATCAAAATTCCTCCCAAAAGCCGCTACCTTTCCTGTCGGCACCGGCAAACCCGGCACAAGATTTGCCACGACGAAGGTAGCCATCCATGGGGGCAAATGAGCGGAATCGAGATCGTCGGGACGATTCGTGGTGCCCCGCAGCACCGCCGCTGTTTTCTCCCATAACTTGCTACCTTCATCGATTCCCATAGGAGGGTACCTGTCAGCATCCTCGATAGTCTTGCTGTTTGTCCCGAAGGTGGAAAACGCTCCCATAAATGGCAACCACTCCGTTTCCCCATAAAAGGTAACCTGTGTACGGTATCGGCCCTGTCTATGGGAAGGCTTCGTGGAACCTGCGGGCGCTAGACAGAGAATTGACTCCGAAGGGCTCCCATAAACGGGTACCTTCGCGATTCCCCATAACCGGCTACCCGAAGGAAATTGCCGTGCACATATCCGACTACCGGCCGAGAAAAGAACCCCATAAAAAGCTACCTTCACGTGTTCCCATAGACGGCTACCCAACGAGATGGATGGTCGATTTCCCATAACCGGATACGTTCGCCCCATATCCACAACCCTGATTCCCCACAACGCGGTACCCCAAACCCCAAATCCACAGACCTGAAACCCCAAACCCTTCCACCTGTGGTCCCATAAATGGGTACCGAACACGGCTCAAACCCTTTCCAGATAAGGCTGTGAGCCGTCTAAAAGTAGTTAAAGAAGTAAACGTGGTTTACCAAAGATGTAAACACACGTGTGCTTGCACAAAAAAACAAACCCCATAAACCGCTACCAATGGGAGCCGTCTGTGGGACGCGAGGCCCTTCAACCACTCGGTCCACGCCGCTCGGTCCTGTTCAAGGCGCCGTTTCTGGGAGGCTCCAGGCCTGACAATGCATTCCGAGGAGGTAAGCGCCCACTCACAAACCTCGAAACGTAGAAACTTATGGGAAGAAATCCTCGGATTCGGCAGAGAGGTTCCCGTTTATGGGACCCCGAAACCTGTCCCGTGGCAGCCCGCCATGTGCGCTGGAGCGGCGGAACGGATGCCGTCACTCTTCCCCACAGCAGTTCGAAATCATCCTGCACCGCCACGCGCGTGGTTTTTTGTCCTCGTGCTGCCTCGTCCGTGGACAAGTTTTTTGTCGCGCGCATGGGACGCCACTCGCCAAATTTAGCCTGTGGACTGTGCGGGAGGGACCGGTGCCGGACCGCTTTTCTTCCGTGCGTCCCGTCCGTTTTTCTACCTTTGGAGCCGGGCACCGTGCGGGACCCGTCACAGGCAGGGAAAGACTCGTGCCACGGCATGAACCCGGGCCCGGCGCCAAAATGCCGCGCACGGATTCCCCGTGCCTGGGACGATCTCGACGGAACTCATCGAGAGCACCCGAGCGAATGTGAACACTTCATCGATGCCGAAGCTCACCGCAATCGAATTGGCCCACTGCTCCCGAACCTGCTCACCTTCCAAAGAACCTGGAATCCCGTAAAAGCTCACCGATCGGGCGGAGCACAGGTATAAGCAGGCTGTGCGGATCGCCGCTCCGTGCAGATAAGGAACCATTGATGGGAGCAATCAGAAACGATCGGCATCCATGCGCTGCGCCCGACGCGTCGACACGCACGGTCGCCCGAACGGACAAGTCTCCACCGCCATGAGCGCATTTACCCGACAAGCGCTGCTCGTTCATATCGGGTTCCCGTGCATTCCTGCAATCAGTCGGACCGACGTCTCCGCCGTTCACGCAACCCCACCTTTCCCGTCAGACCTGCCGATCGACGAAGCGTCTTACCTCCACAGGTACTTTCTGCATCACGATGCCGCGAAGCGTGCGGCACCCATTACCGCCCGCCACAACGACGCAATGTAGTCGTCTCGATCGCCCACGAACCGAATCGTGGTCGTTTATGGGAGAAACCGCCGCTCGAGCCGCATCGCCCGCTGATGCGACGTACGGATCGACTGCTGTTGCGGTGATCGAGCAAACACGACGATCTTCACGTCGCGCATGCGCGCATCGATATCACCACCGGTGAAACGGCCGTCGGCGCGTCGCGCCGTATCGCATACGACTCCTCCCGTCACCGACCGCGGAAACCGTGTTGTCTCCCATACGTGTATCCCAATTCCGTCGTCACGTTCGCGCCACATTTTTTGCGACACGGTTATGATGCACAGGTCCTGATCGCGACATGACGATCGATCAGGGCGGGGGCGGTATCTCGATGGTCTTTCAAACCGTGATAGTTATCAAAAAAGAGAGTTCAGCGATGCGAATCCAGATCAGAAAACTCACGTTGGCTGCTACTGCAGCCGCTTTCCTGTTCGGCTCGGCGGTTCCTGCGTTTGCGCAGACCGATGCCGCCAGCGCGCCGGCTGCACAGGACGCGAAGGCAGCGAAGAGCGAAGCGCGCAAGGCAGCCAGGGCCAAACGCAAAGCCGAGCGCAAGGCCGCGCGTGCGAAGAACAACGCCGAATTGAAGAAACTCGAAGACGCCGGCTACAAGCCGGCGGCCAATGATCCGAACTATCCGCAGAACCTGCAGAACGCGGAGAAGAAGGCCGCAGGTGCGGCAAGCCAGTAAGCGTCGTTCGGCGGCAAGCCGCGGTTCGATCCGCGGCTTGCCGCGTGCATCGCGATCACGCGATGCGTGAAGGCAAGAACGTTCGGCAGGTTTATTCCATTTAATTCGGAATCCTGTATGTCGTGACGATGCACGCCCCGCGGGCGGGTGCGATCAATCCTGCCCGTCCGACGCAGTCGCGCTTCCCGCCACCTTCAGCCAGTCCTTGAACGCGCGTACGGCGTCGTCATCCGCTCGCGCGGACGCCACATACGTGAAGTAGCGCCACGGCGGCAGCGCAGGTTCGCTGAACGGCTGCACGAGCCGGCCTTCGGCGATGTCGTCGGCGACGAGCGCGATCGGTCCCATCGCGACGCCGAGCCCGTCGAGCGCGCCTTGCAACGTCAGGTAGAAATGCTCGAGCGTGAGCGAGTGCCGCGGGACGAGATTCGGATGCCCGGCGGCCGCGAACCATTCCGGCCACATGCCCGGATAGGTCGCCGCGTGCAGCAGCGTGAAGCCGGCGAGATCGGCGGGCGTATCCAGCGACCGGCCCTCCAGCAGCTTCGGTGCACACACCGGCAGCCGGACTTCGGACAGGAATTCCTCCGCGACGTATCCGTCGACGGCCTGCGGGCCGCCGCGAACGATCAGGTCGACCTTGTCGCGCAACTTTTCGATCGGCTCGTTCGACGTCGACAGCCGCACCTCGATGGCCGGATGCGCGACCTGGAACGACGACAGCTTCGGGACGAGCCAGCGCAGCGAGAACGTCGCAGGCGCGCTGACGCGCAACACGCGCTGCTGCGCGTGGCCGAAATGCTGCGCGGTGGCGAGCGCGATCCGGTCGAACGATGCGCCGACCTCCGCGAGGTACGCGCGTCCGGACGCAGTCAGTTCGACGCGCCGGTTGTGGCGTTCGAACAGCGGCCGCCCGAGCCACGCTTCAAGTTGCTGCACGTGCCGGCTGATCGCGCCGTGCGTCACGCACAGCTCGTCGGCAGCCTGGGTGAAGCTGCCGAGCCGCGCGGCGGCCTCGAACGCGCGCAGCGAATTCAACGGAGGGAGTCGTCGGGCCATTGCATCGTTTCGTGTGAGATTTACTCATACGATGGTTCAGGTTTAATCGTTTGATCGTGTGATCCTGCTCCGTCAATATGGCACACAAACGGCCGATTCGGCCGAACGAGTGTCTGAATTTCTCACATGGAGTGCGGAGCATGCCGAACGTGGTGGTCGTGGGCGCCCAATGGGGTGACGAAGGCAAGGGGCGCGTCGTGGACTGGTTGGCGGCACAGGCCGATCTCGTCGCACGCTACAACGGCGGCCACAACGCGGGGCACACGCTCGTCGTCGACGGCAACACGTACAAGCTCGCGCTGCTGCCGAGCGGTATCGTGCGCGGCAAGCGCGGCGTGATCGGCAACGGCGTGGCGCTCGACCCCGAAGCGCTGCTCGCGGAAATCGGGCGGATGGCCGCGCTCGGGCTGCCGGTGACGCCGGAGAACCTGTCGATCGCGGAGAACGCGACGCTGGTGCTGCCGATTCACCGCGCGATCGACCAGGCGCAGGAGCGGCTGCGCCGCGCGCCCATCGGCACCACGTTGCGCGGAATCGGGCCGGCCTACGAGGACAAGGTCGGGCGTCGCGGGCTGCGCGTCGGCGATCTCGCGGAACCGCACGGGCTCGCCGCCAAGCTCGACGTGCTGGTCGATCATCACAACGCGTGGTTCCGCGGCCTGGGGCTCGACGAGTACGATCGCGACGCGATGCTGGCGACACTCGTTGCGCTCGCACCGAAGATCTTGCCGTTCGTGCGTCCGGTCTGGGCCGACCTCAACGACGCGACTGACCGCGGCGAGCGCATTCTGTTCGAGGGTTCGCAGGCCGTGATGCTGGACATCGACTGGGGCACGTATCCGTTCGTGACGTCGTCGGGCACCGTGGCGTCGGCCGCGGCGGCGGGCACCGGGCTCGGTGCGGCGAAGCTCGGCCACGTGCTGGGTGTCACGAAGGCGTATGCGACGCGGGTCGGCGGCGGCCCGTTCCTCACCGAGCTGACCGACGCCACCGGCGAAACGCTGCGCGCGCGTGGACAGGAGTTCGGCGTCAACACGGGCCGGCCGCGACGCTGCGGATGGCTCGACGCCGCGCAACTGCGCCAGGCCGTCAGGATTTCGGGCATCGATTCGCTGGCGCTCACCAAGCTCGACGTGCTCGACGGTTTCGAATCGATCGAGCTGTGCGTCGGTTACGAATTCGGCGGCGCGCGCGTCGACCATCTGCCCGCGAGCCTCGATGCGCAGTCGCGCGCGAAGCCGCTCTACGAACGGTTCGAAGGCTGGCAAGGCTCCGTGAAGGGTGTGCGCGAGCGTGCGGCGCTGCCGCGGGCCGCGCGGGATTTCATCGCGCGCATCGAGGCCGTGGCGGGTGCGCCGGTGTCGATGATCACGACCGGCGCGGAGCGCGACGACACGATCGTGTTGCGCAATCCGTTCGATGCGGCGGGCGCTGCGTAACGCGCGAGATGCGAACGGCGTCAATCGAGCGGCTGGCGGCATGACGGTTTGCGGGTCGTTTTCGGCGGCCGATGCCGTTGGCCCGTCGGTACGTCCGATACGCGTGTATGCACGGTCCCGATGCCGTCCGGCGAGCCGCCCGGCAGCACGATTCGGCAGCCGGATCACGCCGCCTACGACGAACTGGACACGCCTGCAACGCTGCTGTACTGTTCCGCACAATTCGCGCCGGACCGGCGTGTGCCGGCGTTGTCGGCACCGTGGCTGCACGGCGGTGCGACGTGACAATCCCCGGGAACAGGTCGATGGACACGTTACAGATGATGCGCATTTTCGTCCGGGTCGCGGAGGAGGGCAGCTTCACGAGCGCGGCCCAGCGTCTGGACATCACGACGGCCTACGCGTCGCGCTCGGTCGCGCAACTCGAAACGCATCTGCGCACGCGCCTGCTCAACCGCAGCACGCGCCGCATCGCGCTGACCGACGCCGGGCAGCGCTATCTCGACCGCTGCCAGCGCATCCTCGGCTATATCGACGAAGCGGAAGCCGAGGCGGCCGATGCACAGGCGAAGCCGTCCGGACGGCTGCGCGTTCATGCGACGACGAGTTTCGGCCAGTCCTACGTGGTGCCTGCGGTCGTGCGCTACCGCGAGCGCTATCCGTCCGTCGCGGTCGAGCTGACGCTGTCGCAGCACGTGCCCGACATCATCGACGAAGGCTACGACGTGTCGCTGCAGTTGAGCACGACGGAGCTACCCGATTCCGGGCTGGTATCGCAGCGGCTCGGTGACGTGGGCAGCGTGCTGTGCGCGTCGCCTGCCTACCTGAAGGCGCGCGGCACGCCGCGCACGGTCAGCGATCTCGCCGGGCATGCGTGCCTGCGGCTCGTCACGCCGCTCTTTCCGCGCGACCGCTGGCATCTCGACGGCCCGAACGGCCGAGAAACGTTCGAGCTGCCGGTACCGGATTTCGAAGTGAATATCGCCGATGCGCTCGGCGCCGCGCTGCGCGCGGGGCTCGGGATCGGCTCGCTGCCGATGTCGGCGGCGCTGCCCGCGCTCGCGAGCGGGGCGCTGGTGCGCGTGCTGCCCGATTACCGGCTGCAGAAGCTGACGGTTTATACGTTATATGCGTCGCGTCAGTATCTCGATGCGAAGATCCGCACGTTCGTCGATTTCCTGCGGGAGTGCGTGCCCGAAATGCTGGCCGCCGACGAGGCTGCATCGAACGCTTGCTGCGCGTCCCGTCATGCCTGATTCGCGTGAGGGCGCAGCCGCCCGACGATCGAGCAGGTGACGAAGCGCCGCCTCGCACGCGATATCCATTCACGGTATGACGCGCGACAGCGGCACGGCTTCGCCGCGCAGCCTCGCGACGTCGCGGCCTGGCGCATCGCCGAACAGCCGCGCGTATTCGCGACTGAACTGCGACGCGCTCACGTAGCCGACACTTCGGCACGCCTGCCGCGCGTCCATTGCCGCGAGGCACATCAGATGGCGCGCTTCCTGCAGCCGCAGCACCTTCTGGCATTGCAACGGGCTCATCGACGTGACCGCACGAAAGTGATGGTGGAACGTCGACGGGCTCATCCCCACCTGCCGCGCGAGCGAGTCGACCGCCATCGGGTCGAGGTAATGGTCGCGAATCCAGGCGACGGCGCGCGAAATGCGCTGGGTGGTCGAACCGGCGTCGCCGATCTGCGCGACGCGCGCGCCCGACGGGCCGCGCAGCAGCCGGATCAGGATTTCGTCGACGATCAGCGGCGCGAGCAGATCGAGATCGTCCGGTTGCGCGATCAGGTGCATCAGCCGGCCGACGGCGTCGACGATTTCCGGCGTCGCGTCGTGCGTCGCGAGTGCCCGGCAGTCGACGGCTTTCGGCAGCCCACGCGGAAACACGCGCGGCGTGAGCGCCGCGATGCGATGCGGATCGAGTGCGAGCTGCACGTAAAGGAACGGCTCGGCCGGGTTCGCGCGTGTCACGCGTCCGGTCACGGGCAGGTCGGCGGTTGCGACCAGCATCCGCGATGCGTCGATCGTGTAGGTATCGTCGCCGACCCGCATCGACTTCGCGCCTTGCCCGACGATGCTCAGGCACGCGTGGTGCACGCCGTGGCTCCACTGCGCCGGCGGCGCGCAAGCACGCGCGATGCGCATGCCGCGCAGCGGGAGGTCGAACATGCCGTCGTGCGGCGCGTACGCGGCGATCAGCGCCGCGAGCCGGGCCGCGGGCGACCGGGCTGGCGACCAACCATCATGATCCGGCGGCGTGCGCGGTTGCGGTGGCGTTCGGGCGTCGATTTCCATGTTGCATGAGCGGTTGACGGAGTGGGCGATGCGATGCGCGGCTGCCGTCCCCTGTCGAGGTGCTGGCACGGCGATCAATCGTACTGTGAAGTTGCGTGCGCGGGATTGCCTAAACCTGTCCGAAATTAGCCCGATCATCCGGACCTGCATGCTCGACGGATGCGTCACGCGCCGTTGCACGGTGTGCGGCGCACAAATTCGGAAATTAAGGCAAAACAATCGCAGGATCGGGCAAGCCATTTCCCGGCGATTTCCCTACCATTGCACCTGCTGAAGAAATGCGATTCAGCGTGCCCGGATGGCGCGGGCAATACCGTGCGCGTGATGCGCGGTCGCCGCCGGCCTTGTCGCGTGCGTCGCCGCGGCGAATCGCCGGGAAAGACTCAGGACTGCTATTGAATGATCGTGCATCGGGCTTGCCGAGGCCGGTTTGCGTCCGTTGCAAGCCGGATCGCGCCTGTCGCGCACGGGCCGACCGATCCGGATGAGCCGGCGTCGGGGCCGCCGCATTGGCCGGTTCGATGCGGGCCGGCGCGCGGCGCGGCGTCCGGTGCAGGGATACGGGCAGTCGTGCGCGCAGGGGAATCCGGAGAAATGGACCAACTTCAATCGATTCGGGCATTCGTGACGGTGGCAAGGGAAGGCGGGTTTCGTCGGGCGGCGACGCGCTTGCGCGTGTCGACGGCGATGGCGAGCCGGCTCGTCGAGGCGCTCGAGACGCGCCTCGGCGCGCGCTTGCTTCAACGCAGCACGAGCCATCAGTCGCTGACCGAAATCGGCGAGCTGTATCTCGCGCGCGTCGAGCGGATCCTCGGTGCGATCGACGAGATCGACGGCCGTTTCGTCGCGATGGGCAGCAAGCCGGAAGGCGTATTGCGCGTGGCCGCACCGGTTGCGTTCGGGCTCAGCCAGTTGAGCGCGTTGCTCGATCGTTTCGTGCACCGGTTTCCGGACGTGCGGCCGACCGTGACGCTGACCGATGCCCATGTCGACCTGACCGCCGAGGACATCGACGTCGCGTTCCTGACGGATGGCATGCCGGTGTCCGGCGCGCATGCGTTGCATACGCTGGCTGCGTACGAATCCGTGCGCGTCGCGGCGCCGGCTTACGTCGCCGCGCACGGCGGCGCGGCTGCGTCGGGCGACTGGCCGGACATCGCGGCCGTGCGGCTGGAGCGGGCGGCGGCCGACGACGACCGCGCGGCCGGGATTCGATCCGGCGTAGCACCCGGCAATACGGGCGTCGGCCATCTCGAGATGGTGCGGCGACTCGCCGTCGCCGGCATGGGCGCGGCGGTGCTGCCCGCGTATCTCGTCGATGCCGATCTGGCGGCCGGCACGCTGGTGCGCGTGGCCCCGGTCCACCCGCTCGCGCCCGTCACGCTGAAGCTCGCGCATGCGCGTGCCGCGCGTCTGCCGGCTGCCGCGCGCGCGTTCATCGAATTCGCCGGCGCCGCATTTCGACCCGCGCGCTAGCGGTCTGGCCGAATCCATGGCAACGCGATCCCGCCGGAGGCGCGGGCTCGCCGTTCTTTTTCGGAAGCAGTTCGGCACACGAACGCTCCGCAGGGTGCAACGCACACCCGCAACACGCGTCCGCATCCGCGGCGGGCAGGAAGCTGCAGGTCCGCCGCGCGTCAGGGCCATGAGGAGATCTGATGATTCCCATTGAAGGTCGTCTAATTGTGAGAGGTCGCTCCATGCGCGTCGAACGGGTTCCATACCGCTTAATCACTGTCGCGGCAGCCGCGGTTTTCCTGGCTGCCTGCGGAAAAAAAGAATCGGCACCGCCGCCGCAAACGCCGGAAGTCGGCGTCGTCACCGTCCAGCCGCAAGCCGTACCGGTCTTCACCGACCTGCCGGGCCGCACCAGCGCATTCCTCGTCGCGCAAGTGCGTGCACGGGTCGACGGCATCGTGCTGCGCCGTGAATTCACCGAAGGCACCGACGTCAAGGCCGGTCAGCGCCTCTACAAGATCGATCCGGCGCCGTACATCGCGGCGCTGAACAGCGCGAAGGCGACGCTTGCGAAGGCGCAGGCGAACCTCGTCACGCAGAACGCGCTGGTCGCGCGCTACAAGGTGCTGGTCGCCGCGAACGCGGTCAGCAAGCAGGACTACGACAACGCGGTCGCCACGCAAGGCCAGGCCGCGGCGGACGTCGCGGCCGGCAAGGCGGCGGTCGACACCGCGCAGATCAACCTCGGCTATACGGATGTCGTGTCGCCGATCAGCGGCCGCGTCGGCATCTCGCAGGTCACGCCGGGCGCCTACGTGCAGGCGAGCCAGGCGACGCTGATGTCGACGGTGCAGCAGCTCGATCCGGTGTACGTCGACCTCACGCAGTCGAGCCTCGAAGGGCTGAAGCTGCGCCAGGACGTGCAGAGCGGCCGTCTGAAGACGAGCGGCCCGGGCGCGGCGAAGGTGTCGCTGATCCTGGAGGACGGCAAGACCTACTCGGAGCCGGGCAAGCTGCAGTTCTCGGACGTGACGGTCGACCAGACCACCGGCTCGGTGACGATCCGCGCGGTGTTCCCGAACCCGGGCCGCGTGCTGCTGCCGGGGATGTTCGTGCGCGCACGGATCGAGGAAGGCGTGAACGAGAACGCGTTCCTGGTGCCGCAGATCGGCGTCACGCATGACCAGAAGGGGCAGGCGATCGCGATGGTCGTGAACGCCAGCAACAAGGTCGAGCCGCGTCCGCTGAAGACGACCGGCATGCAAGGCCAGAACTGGATCGTCGAAGGCGGTCTGCAGGCGGGCGATCACGTGATCGTGCAGGGCGTCGACAAGGTGCGCCCGGGCGCGACGGTAAAGACCGTCGCCGCGCAGCTCGCCCCGGCGCCGGACGCCGCATCCGCCACATCGGCCGGCGCCGCGCCGGCAAGCGCCACGCCGGTGACTACCGCAGCCAATGCCGCAGCGAGTTCGACCGCCGCGTCGAGCGCGCAATAACAGGGAGTCCGTTTCATGGCCAAGTTCTTTATCGATCGCCCGATCTTCGCGTGGGTGATCGCGATCGTGCTGATGCTGGCCGGCGTCGCATCGATCTTCAAGATGCCGATTGCGCAGTATCCGACGATCGCACCGCCGACGATCCAGATCCAGGCGAACTATCCTGGCGCTTCCGCGAAGACCGTGGAAGATACGGTCACGCAGGTGATCGAGCAGCAGATGAGCGGGCTCGACAACTTCCTGTACATGTCGTCGACGAGCGACGATTCGGGCAACGCGACGATCACGCTGACCTTCTCGCCGGGCACGAACCCGGACGTCGCGCAGGTGCAGGTGCAGAACAAGCTGTCGCTCGCGACGCCGAACCTGCCCCAGGTCGTGCAGCAGCTCGGCATGCAGGTCACGAAATCCAGCAGCAACTGGCTGATGTGGTTCGCGTTCAACTCCGAGGACGGCCGGATGTCGAAGGAGGATCTGACGAACTACGTGGCGTCGCACGTGCTCGACCCGCTGAGCCGCGTGAACGGCGTCGGCCAGACGCTGCTGCTCGGTTCGCAGTTCTCGATGCGGATCTGGCTCGACCCCGTCAAGCTGACCAACTACAGCCTCACGCCGACCGACGTGACGGCCGCGATCACGCAGCAGAACGTGCAGATCGCGGGCGGCCAGATCGGCGGCACGCCGGCGAAGCCGGGCACCGTGCTGCAGGCGACGATCACCGAATCGACGCTGCTGCGCACGCCCGAGCAGTTCGGCAACATCCTGCTGAAGGTCAACCAGGACGGCTCGCAGGTTCGCCTGAAGGACGTCGGCCGTGCGGCGCTGGGTTCGGAGAACTACACGTTCGACACGAAGTACATGGGACAGCCGACGGCCGGCCTCGGTATCCAGCTCGCGACCGGCGCGAATGCGCTGGCGACCGCGAACGCGCTGCGGGCCAAGATCGACGAGCTGTCGAAGTACTTCCCGCATGGTCTCGTCGTGCACTACCCGTACGACACGACGCCGTTCGTGCGCCTGTCGATCGAGGAAGTGGTCAAGACGCTGATCGAGGGCATCGTGCTCGTGTTCCTCGTGATGTACCTGTTCCTGCAGAACCTGCGGGCGACGATCATCCCGACGATCGCGGTGCCGGTCGTGCTGCTCGGCACGTTCGCGATCATGGGTATCGTCGGCTTTTCGATCAACACGCTGTCGATGTTCGGCCTCGTGCTCGCGATCGGCCTGCTGGTCGACGATGCGATCGTGGTGGTCGAGAACGTCGAACGGGTGATGGCCGAGGAGGGGTTGTCGCCGAAGGAGGCGACCCGCAAGGCGATGGGGCAGATCACCGGCGCACTCGTCGGCGTGGCGCTCGTGCTGTCGGCGGTGTTCGTGCCGGTGGCGTTCTCCGGCGGCTCGGTCGGCGCGATCTATCGTCAGTTCTCGCTGACGATCGTGTCGGCGATGGTGCTGTCGGTGCTGGTCGCGTTGATTCTCACGCCGGCGCTGTGCGCGACGATCCTGAAGCCGATCGAGAAGGGGCATCACGAAGAGAAGAAGGGTTTCTTCGGCTGGTTCAACCGGACTTTCGATCGCAGCCGGGATCGCTACACGAGCGGCGTGAACCACGTGATTCGGCGCTCGGGCCGCTGGCTCGTGATCTACCTCGCCGTGTTCCTCGCGGTCGGCGTGATGTTCGCGCGCCTGCCGAAGTCGTTCCTGCCCGATGAAGACCAGGGCTACATGTTCATGATCGTGCAGACGCCGTCCGGCTCCACGCAGGAAACGACCGGCAGGACGCTCGACAACATCAACACGTACCTGACCACCGCGGAGAAGGATGTGGTCGACTCGGTGTTCACGGTCAACGGCTTCAGCTTCGCGGGCCGCGGCCAGAACGCCGGCCTCGTGTTCGTGAAGCTGAAACCGTACGAGCAGCGCCAGCGTTCGGACCGGAAGGTGCAGGCGCTGATCGGCCGGACCTTCGCGCACTATTCGACGTACAAGGACGCGATGGTGATTCCGTTCAACCCGCCGTCGATTCCCGAACTCGGTACCGCTGCCGGTTTCGACTTCGAGCTGACGGACAACGCCGGCCTCGGTCACGAAGCGCTGATGGCCGCGCGCGGCCAGTTGCTCGGGATGGCCGCGAAGGATCCGGCGTTGGCGCTGGTGCGCCCGAACGGGCTGAACGATACGCCGCAGTACAAGGTCGACATCGATCGCGAGAAGGCGAACGCGCTCGGCGTGACGGCCGCGGCGATCGACCAGACGTTCTCGATCGCATGGGCGTCGCAGTACGTGAACAACTTCCTCGATACCGACGGCCGGATCAAGAAGGTGTACGTACAATCGGACGCGCCGTTCCGGATGACGCCGGAAGACATGAACATCTGGTACGTGCGCAACAGCTCGGGCGGGATGGTGCCGTTCAGCGCGTTCTCGAGCGGCCACTGGATCTACGGGTCGCCGAAGCTCGAGCGTTACAACGGCGTGTCGTCGATCGAGATCCAGGGGCAGGCCGCGGAAGGCAAGTCGACCGGCCAGGCGATGGCCGCGATGGAAGCGCTCGCGAGCAAGCTGCCGGAAGGCATCGGCTATTCGTGGACGGGGCTGTCGTTCCAGGAAATCCAGTCGGGCTCGCAGGCGCCGATCCTGTATGCGATCTCGATCCTCGTCGTGTTCCTGTGTCTCGCGGCGCTGTATGAAAGCTGGTCGATTCCGTTCTCGGTGATCATGGTCGTGCCGCTCGGCGTGGTCGGCGCGCTGCTCGCGACGATGCTGCGCGGCCTCGAGAACGACGTGTTCTTCCAGGTCGGCCTGCTGACCACGGTAGGCCTGTCCGCGAAGAACGCGATCCTGATCGTCGAGTTCGCGCGCGAGCTGCAGGCGGGCGGGAACATGGGGCCGGTGCGCGCGGCGATCGAGGCGGCGCGCCTGCGGCTGCGTCCGATCCTGATGACATCGCTCGCGTTCATGCTGGGCGTGCTGCCGCTCGCGATCAGCAACGGCGCGGGTTCGGCGAGCCAGCACGCGATCGGCACGGGCGTGATCGGCGGGATGATCACGGCGACGTTCCTCGCCATTTTCATGATCCCGATGTTCTTCGTGCGGGTTCGCGCGATCTTCAGCGGTGAGACCGAAAACGTCGACGACGCATGGCGTCTCGTACAGGGCGACCTGCAGCACGGTCACGACGACGCACACGATTCGAAGGGGCAGTAACGATGCGAAAACATGCTTTGACCGCAACCGCGGTCGCACTGGCTGCCGCGCTGTTTGCCGCCGGCTGCACGATGGCGCCGCATTACAAGCGGCCCGACGCGCCCGTCGCGCAGGCGTACCCGGCCGGCGGCGTCTACGCGACGCAGCCGGGCGCGGCCGGCGCGCGCAGCGCGAACGGGCAAGCTGCGACCGCCATCGGCTGGCGCGAGTTCTTCGTCGATCCGCGCCTGCAGCGGCTGATCGAGATCGCGCTGAACAACAACCGCGACCTGCGCGTGTCGGTGCTGAACATCGAGGCGGCGCGCGCGCAGTACCAGATCACGCGCGCGGGGCTGTTCCCGTCGCTCGACGGCACGGGCACGGGCAGCATCCAGCGTTTCCCGGCCGGTGTATCGCAGACGGGCCAGCCGCTGATCTCGCGCAACTACAACGTCGGGCTCTCGGCGTCGTGGGAGCTCGACCTGTTCGGCCGCGTGCAGAGCCTGAAGGACCAGGCGCTCGCGCAGTACCTGTCGACGTCGTATGCCCGGCAGGCATCGGAAATCTCGCTGGTGTCGCAGGTGGCTGACCAGTACCTGACGCTGCTGTCGACCGACGATCTGCTGAAGGTCACGGAAAACACGCTGAAGACCGCGCAGGCATCGTACGACCTGACGAAGCTGCAGTTCGACAACGGCACGGGCTCCGAGCTCGAGCTGCGTCAGGCGCAGACCGTGGTCGAGACGGCGCTTGCGAACCAGCAGGCGCAGGCGCGAGCGCGTGCGCAGGCACTGAACGCGCTGGTGCTGCTGATCGGCGAGCCGCTGCCGGACGACCTGCCGGCGGGCATGCCGCTCGACGCACAGAATCTGCTGACGGACGTGCCGGCAGGCCTTCCGTCGGATCTGCTGACGCGGCGTCCGGACGTGATGCAGGCCGAGCAGACGCTGCTGGCTGCAAACGCGAACATCGGCGCGGCGCGCGCGGCATTCTTCCCGCGCATCTCGCTGACGGGCGCGTTCGGCACCGGCAGCCCGACGCTCGGCGGTCTGTTCAAGGCCGGCACGGCCGCATGGTCGTTCGCGCCGCAGATCACGATGCCGATCTTCGAGGGCGGGCAGAACATCGCGAACCTGAATCTCGCGAACGTGCAGAAGCGCATCGAGATCGCCAACTACGAGAAGGCGATCCAGTCGGCGTTCCGCGAAGTGGCGGACGGCCTTGCCGCACGCGGCACGTACGACCAGCAGATCGCTGCGCTCGAGCGCAACGAGCACGCGCAGCAGCGGCGCTTCGACCTGTCGGACCTGCGGTACAAGAACGGCGTCGACAGCTACCTGTCGGTGCTGACCGCGCAGACGGATCTGTACTCGGCGCAGCAGTCGCTGATCAGCGCGCGTCTGGCCCGCTGGACGAACCTGGTCGACCTGTACCGCGCACTTGGCGGCGGGTGGATCCAGCGTGCCGGCGAAGCGCCGCGCGCGCCGGATGCGCCGGTCGACTACGACAAGGCGGCCGCGCCGGCGCCTGCGTCGGCAGCGGCGACGAACGGGTAAGCGCAGAGCGGGACAGGCGCGGTTTGCCGCGCTTGCGTGTCGAACCGGCTGTATGCGGAAACGAGAACGCCACGGACGAAAGTCCGTGGCGTTGTCTTGTGTACGGTCGCCCGTGCGAGGCGCGGCATTACTTTACGCTTGCTTCGTCCAGAGTGTCCGGCCGAAGAACGTGAGCGTGCGATCCCACGCCATCTGCGACCACACCGGATCGAACTGCGTGCCGGCGATGCGGCCGGGGCCGACGGCCGTCTCGTTCGCGAACGCATGGTGCGCGAGATAGCGGTGGAATTCGAAACCGACGTTCGCATCGGTCAGCTTCTTTTCCAGTGCGTCGACCTGGTCGATCGTGAAGAACGCATCCTGCGTCGCCCAGTGGCCCATCAGCGGCACCTTGAGCTTGGCCGGGTCGAGGTAGTCGAGCGGCGGCAGACCGTACCACGTGACGCCGGCGTCGGCTTCGGCATACTGCAGCGACAGCAGCGTGAGGGCGCCGCCCATGCAGTAGCCCGTCACCGCGACACGCGGCGCGAGCGTCTTCAGGTACGCGACCGCGCCGGGAATGTCCTGCGACGCGGCGTCGCCGAAATCGAGGCCGGTCATCAAGTGGTGTGCTTCTTCCTCCTCGACGGTCGACTTGCCGCGATACAGGTCGGGCACGAGCGCGAAGTAACCGCAGCGCGCGAGACGATCCGCGACGCCGCGGATCTGGTCGTTCAACCCCCACCATTCCTGGATGACGACGACCGCGGGCGCGCCTTCGGTCCGTGCCGGCGTGGCGAGATAGCCCTGCAGCTCCTGACCGTCCGGGCGGCGAAACGTGATCGTGGAACCGGATGTTTGAGACATGAAACCGCTCCTTTTCGAAAAATGCGCCGAGTGCGACATCGGGCCGGCCAGCGGGCGTCGTGATACCGCTCGCGTTCATTCCGGCCGGCGCCGACCACGGGCCATTCTATGCGCAAACACCGGACGCCTGCGTGAACGGTACCGCGTCGCGCGACCGGGGGACGGAAGCGGACGACCGGAAAGCAAACACCCCGCCCCGGTGAACGGGAGCGGGGTGTCGCGTGTACGACGTGCGTATCGGAATACGGCGCGAGTACGCCGTGAATACGCGGGCGCGTATCCGGCTTACTGGCCGAAATAGATCGAGTCGCGGCCTTCCTGCTTGACCGCGATCGCGCGGCCGGCACGCGCGCCGGCGGCTGCTTGCGCGCCGTAGCCGGTTTCATCGGCGTTCGTCACGCGGGCCTGGGCGGCCTGCAGTGCACGCGGGTAATACGGATCGGATGCTTCGGGCTTGTAGCCGGCCTGTTCGAGCTGAACGAGTTCCGCACGCACCTGGGCACGCGTGAGCGAGCCCGACGGGTTCGATTGCGCGAATGCGCCGTACGACGCGGACAGGGCAGTTGCGGCGACGACAGCGGTGATGAACGACTTCATGGTGACCTCCGGTTCTGTTGATTTCGCGCTTCGCTCGTTGCGTTCAGCGGTTGATTGCATCGTAACGATCGCGTTACCGGTCGGAAATACGCGTTGCAGCGAATCATTATTGCAACTGGGTAAACGATTCGCGCGGCATGGCGTTTCGTCTGAATATTGCGGGCGTGCCGGAGCACGAGCGGGGCCTTCGGGGGCGATCGAGTCGATCGGCGCGACAGATGCGAGAGGGGCAGTTGAATCGCATTCCGAATTATTTTTGCGGGGCCGTCGGCATTGCCCGTTTCGCATCACGCCGCCAGGGTCGCCTGCCGTTTCCGGTATTCGGCCGGCGTGATGCCGACATGCCGGGTAAACGCTCGCCTGAGCGTATCGACGTTCGCGAAGCCGCATTTCCCGGCGACCTGCTTCGGCGTGTCGTGGCCGTTCTCGAGCAACCGGCGGGCGGCCGAGATGCGCGTCACCTCAACCCACGCGGCCGGCGTCATGCCGACCTCCGCGCGGAACAACCGCGCGAAATGGCGCGCGCTCATGCCCGCATGCTTCGCCATCTCGGCCACCGAATGCTCGAGTTCGGGATGCGCCGCGATCCAGCGCTGGACCTCCTGCAACACCGAACGCCCGGCGGGGCGCGCTTCGCCCTTGCGGCTGAACTGGAGCTGCCCGCCCGGGCGCTTGAAGAACATCACCAGTTGCGCGGCGACCCGCCGCGCGATCTCGCGGCCGAGATCTTCCTCGACCAGTGCGAGCGCCAGATCCAGCCCGGCCGTGACGCCGGCGCCGGTGCGCAGCTTGCCGTCGCGCACGTACAGCGCGTCGGCGTCGACCGCGAGCGACGGATACGCCTGCGCGAGCGCGTCGGCAGCGGCCCAGTGCGTGGTCAGGTGACGCCCTTTCAGCAGGCCGGTGGCCGCGAGGAGGAACGCGCCGGTGCAGATCGAGCCGTAGCGCCTGCTTTGCACGGCCGCCGCGCGCAGCCACGCGAGGAGGTCGGTGCGCAGCGCGATCTGGCCGGCGTTCGGCGCGCCGGCGACGAGCAGCGTGTCGATGCGCTCGGGGATGTCGGGCGCGATCCAGTCGGGCAGCAACCGCGCACCGGACGAACTGCGGATCGGGCCTGGCCCGGCCGCGATGATCCGCAACGCATAGAACGGTTTCCCGCATTCGGCGTTCGCCTGCGCGAACACGTCGAGCGGCGCGGAGACGTCGAGCAGCTGAACGCCCGGAACGGCGAAAATACCTACGACCTTCGGCATGATCGTTGCGTGTTGTATCGAACGTGATGCGCAGCAGTATAGGGGCGCCGCATTCGCCGTGCAGGCGTCGTGTCCGTCGATCGCGCAAAATGGCAGAATTTGTCGTGACATGTCTATTTAAGACATACGTCGGACTCCGGAGAATCGAGGGTATCTTCCACGGAGGTCGACCATGACTGTGAGTGTTGCCGGCATTACCCTTCCCGCTACGCGACTGACGCGCGAGATTACCGAACTCGTGCGCGATACCGAGTCCGAGCTGTTGTTCCATCACTCGAGCCGCGTGTTTTATTTCGCGGCGCTGGCGGGCCGGCGCCGCGGGCTCGACTACGATCCCGAGCTGCTCTATTGCGGCTGCATGTTCCATGACATGGGGCTCACGCACCGGCACAGCAGCGCATGCGAGCGCTTTGAAGTGGACGGTGCCAATGCCGCCCGCGATTTTCTGAAGGGCCACGGGATATCGCAACAGGACATCGACGTCGTGTGGACGTCGATCGCACTGCATACCACGCCCGGCATTCCGCAACACATGCATCCTGTCGTCGCGCTGGTCACGGCGGGCGTCGAAATGGACGTACTGGGCCTCGCTTACCCGGAATACAGCGACGTCGAGCGGGAAGCGGTCGTGCGCGCGCATCCGCGCACGCCGCATTTCAAGGAAGACATCATTCAGGCGTTCTACGACGGCATCAAGCACAAGCCCGGCACGACGTTCGGCAACGTAAAGGCCGACGTGCTCGCGGACAAGGATCCGCATTTCCGTGCGGGCAACTTCTGCAGCGTGATTCGGGCGTCCGCATGGGCCGGCTGAGCGGGGGAGGGTGGCCGCGCCTCGGCCGACGTTGATCGACTGCCGGGCGTACGGCGCATTCGGCGCCGACGCCACCCTCGCGGCCTTGGCCGGACCCGGGGGACAAGGGGCGTTCGTTCGACTCGCGTATTACCGGCGGAAAATTGTTACGTGACAACTTCGGGTAATCAGGGACGTGAATTTTATATACTGAATTTGTGTACCCGCTCTCCGAGGCGAATCTCCGATTCGCGTGTCCCCGAATACCGGCCTGCCAGCCCGACGGGCAAACCCCGATGCTCGGCCGTCCGCAAGCATCCGGCAAAACGCCTATAATGGTTGGGCAAATTGCCGGAGACAGGTCATGAGCACCATCGCTTTTCATCCTTCGGGCGTCGCCCATCCGCGTCAGGCCGAATTCACGATTCTCGAACAGCTGCTGGCGATCCGCGTTCGCTCGGGCGCGGATCTGGCCGAACTGGCGAGCGCGCGCGTCGACGTGTCGGTGATCGATCGCCTGTCCGAGCGCGGGCTGAAATCGGACGAGCTGGCCTTCATCATCCCGCGCCGCACGCTGAGCCATCGTCGCCAGGCGCACGAACGCCTGTCGCCGGAAGAGTCGGACAAGGCGATTCGTCTCGCGCGCATCGTCGCGCAGGCGACGGCCACGTTCGGCGACCAGGACAAGGCGATGGCGTGGCTGCGCAACGGGCTCCAGCGCTTCGGCGGCCGCACGTCGCTCGACATGGCGAGCACCGAGCATGGCGCGCGGCTCGTCGAAGAGGCCCTCACGCAGATCGACGAGGGGTATTTCGCTTGACGACGCTGTGGCGGATCAGCAATTACGCCGACCTGAAAGGCGTCGGCGGGTTGCGGGCCGGTGGGCGCTGGCATTTCGCCGGGCAGCCGGTCGTGTATCTCGCCGAGCATCCGGCGCTCGCGTTGCTCGAGACGCTGGTTCATTTCGAAATCGCGACCGTCGCGCAATTGCCGAGCGGCTACCAGTTGCTGCGTATCGAGGTGCCCGATTCCGTGGACGTGGCCGAAATCGCCGAAGGCGATGCGCTAGAGGACTGGCGAACGAACGTCGACTGGACCCGCAGCGCCGGCACCGAGTGGCTGCACACGCAGCCGAGCGCGCTGCTGCGCGTGCCGAGCGTCGTCGTGCCGCACGCCCATAACTTCCTGTTGAATCCGCTGCATCCAGCCGCGTCCAGTATCCGTATCGCGGAAGTGATGCAAGCGCCGTACGACACGCGGATTCTGCGGCTGGTCCAGTCGAAGCCGGGCGAATAGCGAACCGGGAGGAACACGATCCGCGCCGGCGGCGCGCGTTCAGCGCTCGTGAGCGGCGCGATCCGCGGCCGCATCGGGCGGCAGCGTCTGCCGGATGCGCGTGACCGTTCGCATGCTGGCGAGGCCGAGCATCGCCGTGACATCGGCATGCGCGTGGCCGGCGAGCAACTGGCGGCGCGCATAGGTATTGCGGAGTATGCGCGGGCTCATGTCCGCTGCGCGAAAGCCGATCGCGTTCAGCGCGTCACGTACGACCAGCAGCAGGAACATGTCGTTCATCGCTCCCCCGCGCGGCGCGGGAAACAGCCGCGCCGACGGCGGCACGTCGGTCGAGTGCGCGCGCCATGCGGCGAGCGGCGCCACCGCGAACGCGGCGAGCGCGATCCGGCGCGCCGGCCGCGCGCGATCGCGCGGCACCGACAATGCCGCCGGCCGCGCGTCGAGATCGAGTGCGTCGCCTGTCGCCGCGCGGATCTCGGCCGACGTGATGCCGCTCGCGAGCAGCAGCGCGACGATCGCGCGATTCCGGCAGTCGGCCGGCGTGTCGTTCGCTCGAGGCTGCACATGGCGCTGCAGCGCCGCGTCGGCATCGGGCGGCAGGTAGCAGGGCTCGGGCTCGCCGTCCGGCCATGCGAGATCGCGCGTCGATCGGCCGGCCGGATGGATCGTCCGCACACCGGTGTCGACCAGATGCCGGCCGAGCCGGTCGATCAGCTTCGCATAGCGCACGCGCGTCGACGTGTCGGGCGCGCAGGTGCGGTCGAGTTCGGCGAGGAAGGCTGCGACGTGGTCGGGCCCGAATGTCGCGAGCGACACGCGGCGTGCGCTCAGGTGGCGCAGGAATCGCTCGAACATCGCGACGTGCTGCACGACCGAGCGCGGCGCGAACGGCCGGCGGCCGGCGCCGGCCGCAGTGGTTTCCTGCCAGGCGCGAAACGCGCCGACGGGGTCGTGAATCCAGCGAGTCGTGTCCATCCCCGCTTTATAGCCGGACGCGGTGACGCCGGCAATCGTCCGGATGCCAGGGCGGAGCGCGGCGATGCCGATCCGTCAGGCCGCGGTACGCGTGCCGTCGATGTCGCCATCGTTCATCGTCAGGCGAACGAGCACGCGCAACAGCGTGATGAAGACGCGGAACGTATCCGGTACGCGGTTCCATTGCTTCGATATCGGGATTCCTGACCGTTTGCGGCCGGCCGGCATGAACGCAGCCTGCCGTGCGAGGAAGCCGAGCTTCAGGCAAGAACGCAGGCGTCGTCAAGCGCGGGCAGCGTGCGCAATGGCGCGGCTGCCGCGCGTCGGGCGAAGGCGCCGCAGCCGCGCCGGCGTGGGCTTGCCTGCCCGGCCGCGCGAGCACGGCGAACGCCATTTGCGTCGCGATGTAAGCCGCATTGCGATGCAGCAGGCAAAACCGCATGCCGGTTCGGTGACGTTGCGTACACAACTTTCGGCTGCGTGACGTGATTTCCCTATTGCCGGAAAAATTTTGTCCGTGCGAGTATCGAACACGTTGCCCGGGCACCGAGGCGGTTGCCGGCAACAGGATGCCCATCGCAACGATCGACAGGAACATCGGCAGACAATGCACAGAACAGCGATTTTTCCGTATGCGTCCGCGTTGCTCGCGGCAGCCCTGCTGACCGCCTGTGGCGGCGACGTCGAGAACGAGGCGGCCCGCACGACCGCGCCTTCCGCCGATGCGAGCTGCCTCGCGGTCGACAACAGCGGCGCGACGGTCGTGGTGGGCTCGAACCAGCCGGGCGACCCGTCGCTGCCGGAAGCGTCGTCGGGCTATCGCACCGGGATGAAGCCCGTCTATGCGAAAACGTACCTCGTAGCCACGTCGAACGCGTACGCGAGCGCGGCCGGTTGCGCGGTGTTGAAGAAGGGCGGCACGGCCGCTGACGCGGCGGTCGCCGTGCAGGCCGTGCTCGGCCTGACGGTGCCCGAGGCGACGGGCCTCGGCTCGGGCGGCGTGCTGCTCTACTACGATGCGCGCGGCAAGACGCTGCAGGCATACGACGGCCGCGAAACCGCGCCGGCCGCCGCGACCGAGAACTACCTGCGCTACGTCGATGACGCCACCGATCATTCGGCGCCGCTGCCGAGCGCGCGCGCGAGCGGCCGCTCGATCGGCACGATCGGCGTGCCGCGGCTCATCGAGGCGCTGCAACAGGATCACGGCCGCTTGCCGTGGCAGAGCCTGTTCGGCGATGCGATTACGCTCGCGACCAACGGTTTCCCGATCGGCGGCCGGCTGGCCGACGCGATCGCCGCGAATGCCGCGAACCTGAAGCGCGACCCCGAAGCCGCCGCGTATTTCCTGAACGCCGATGGTTCGCCGAAGACGCTCGGCACCGTCCTGAAGAATCCGGCCTACGCGCGCACGCTGTCGCTGATGGCGCAGTCGGGCGCGAATGCGCTGTATACGGGGCAGATCGCGCAGGACATCGTCGCGAAGATCGCCGCGACGAAGGGCGCGGACGGCTCGACGCTCACGCCGGGCAAGACGACCGTCGCCGACCTTGCAGCATATCAGGCGAAGCGCCGCGACCCGGTGTGCACGACCTATCGCAGTTACTGGGTTTGCGGGATGCCGCCGCCGTCGTCGGGCGGCATCGCGGTCGCATCGGCGCTCGGCATCCTCGAGAACTATGACCTGAAGTCGCTGAAACCGACGGCCATCGATCTCGAAGGCGGCAAGCCGACCGTCGCGGGCGTTCATCTCATTACCGAAGCCGAACGGCTCGCGTATGCCGACCGCGACAAGTACGTGGCCGATACCGACTTCGTGCCGCTGCCGGGCGGCACGTGGAACACGTTGCTGAACAAGCCGTACCTGAAATCGCGCGCGGCGCTGATCGACCCGGCCAAGAGCATGGGCACCGCGCAGCCCGGCAATCTCGGTGCCGTGCCGCTCGGCGTCGACACGACGCTGATCGAGCATGGCACGAACCAGTTCACGATCGTGGATGGCGACGGCAACGTGCTGAGCGCGACGACGACGGTCGAATCGAGCATGGGCTCGTTTCACATGACCAACGGCTTCCTGCTGAACAACCAGTTGACGGACTTCTCCGCGAACCCGCTCGACACGTCCGGCAATCCGGTCGCGAACCGCCTGCAGCCGGGCAAGCGGCCGCGCAGCTCGATGGCGCCGACGATCGTGTTCGGGCAGGCTGCCGACGGCTCGCGCGGCGACTTCGTGATGGCGACCGGTTCGCCGGGCGGCGGCACGATTCCGCAATACGTGGTCAAGACGCTGGTTGGCGCGCTTGACTGGGGGCTCGATGCGCAGCAGTCGGCGGGGCTCGTCGATTTCGGCGCGAGCAACAGCCCGACGACCACGATCGGCGGCGAGCATCCGAACGTCAACCCGGCGAACAACGGCGCGAGCGATCCGCTGATCACGGGGCTGCTCGCGCTCGGGCACAACGTATCGACGTCCGCTCAGGCGAGCGGCGTCAACACGGTGATGCGCGTGACGGTCGGCCAGTCGCCCGCGTTGCAGGGCGGCACCGATCCGCGTCGCGAAGGCATCGTGCTCGGCGATACGTTCCGGCCGTAGCCGGGCAGCGTACGCACGGCCCCGGTCCGCTCGTTAGCGGCCGGGGCCGTGCATCGTGACGCGGCCGCATCGACGGCCACGCGATCCTCATCCTTCGGAATGCAGATGAGGCGGCCGGCATGAAGCACGTCTGCCGGCCCGGACTGCGCCCGTCCATCGTCGAATAGAGCGGCCGCCCCGCCGCAACCCTCCGATTGTCAAACAGTGTGAGTCAATCGTCAGCATTTGCAACGGAAGTAACAGTCCCCGCAATTCGATCGTTTTGCACGCCGCCGCCGCTACATTAGCCCCACCTGCCGCATGTCGCGGCGAGGCATGCGACAAGCCGCACGAAGGCGGCCCGCAGCAACAACGTCTTTGGGGAGAATGACCATGAACACGATTCGCACGATTCTGCTGGGTGCCGCTCTGACGGCGATGGCGACTTCGGCTGCATTCGCACAGACGGCCCAGACCGGTGCGCAGGGTTCCGCAGGCGTCGGCGCCCAGGTCCAGACGCCGCTGCTCGGCGGCGGCGTGGGTGTGCAGGCCGGCGGCGGCGCGAATGCGGCAGGTTCGGGTTCGGGCGCGGGCGATGTCGTCGGCGGCGCGCTGAACGGCGTCGGCAAGACGGTCGGCGGCGTGGGCTCGGCAGCCGGCGCGGCGGTCGGCGGCGCGACGCAGGCGGTCGGTTCGGCGGCCGGCGCGACGAAGGATGCGGCGGCATCGGCCGTCCACGCGACGAAGTCGCACGTGAAGCGCGTCGCCGGCTCGGCGAAGAGCCATGCACAAGGCGCGGTGTCGACCGCGGGCGACGTCGCCGGCGGCGCGAAGGCGAAGGCCGGCGAGGCGCTCGAAGGCGCGACGAACTCGGTGCAGGGCGGCGCGTCGGTTGGCGTGAAGGGCTCGGCGTCGGCGCAAGGCGGCGCGCTGTAACAAGTAGCACGCATCGCGTCACGGCCCGGCCCGCTTCGATGCGGGCCGGGCTTTTCTATTGGGGAAACGCGATGTGTCGTGCGCGGTGCCTCATGTCGAAACACGGCAGCATGAGTGCATCGATATTGATTAGGATGACAGAAATAAAAAAGTGGGCGCTCGACTGAACTCGACGCCGAAAGGAGACGGCCATCGGGCCGGGGACACCGGAACGGCGTATCCACCCCGAACATTTCGGCGGCCCCCGATGCGGGGCGCTTTGGCGACTTCAAGGAGCCTATCGTCCAGGCGGCATGTCGAGTGACATCGGAGCGCCGTGGAATGGATGAGCCCGCCTTGTCCGGTGTTTCCGTATCTCTTCACGCCTGGATGCCCGGGCGGCACATTGACAGGCGCAGCAACCTGATGTCGGCGCGCAAGCCGAGCCTTTCGATGCTGCTATCAAGCAGCTATCGCTCGCAATTTTCACTTTCATGGCTCAATGACGATCGCCGTAAAGGTATTTGAAATGATTGAATAAAGTGTTTGCAAGAAAAGTGGGGGTTGGTTTATAAATACGAGCGATTTGTATTCTCTGTCGATCGCCACCATCGACGTTGATGGGGTTTCAGATGGATGTGACTTTGAGGGCCGCCTGCAAAGCAGGCTATGCCGACGTTGGGAGAATCCCGCCGAATTTTCTGAACTCGTCAGCCCGTGCCTGATGAATCGCAGGGGTAGCACGTTATTTTCGTGATCGAAGCGATGATTATCTGATCGGTGTCAATTGCGTGTCATCTTGTGATTCGCATTGGTACTAATGAGGTATTTCATAATTAAATTGATTCGGATTGCGAAATTATAAGAAGGCGTTCGATGAAAAATGAAATGGTTGCAAATTACTTTTTTATTATATGTAATCCGACCGTTGAAAAACGAGATCGCATCATGAATACGCTGCTAAGGATAAAGCACCCGCAGTGATCGAACGTGTCGCCAGTCGACCGACACATCCGATTCATCTCCACCGAACAATATCGAGAGAAGACGACCGCGAAATGCACCACGCGGTGCATCGGTCGTCGACACCGAAAGCGGCGTATTCGCCTGATGTCAGACAGGTGAGTGCCGGATTTCACACGAGGGAAACAAATGACTCTTTTCGACGGGATCGATCCGTCCGATTCATGGCCGATGTCGAAACCCATTGCACACGATGAATGGCGCGGCGACGAGGCGATCCGGTCCACCGGCGTCGCCCCGTTACATCCGTGTTCAAGTCAACCTGCACGATGCATGCGGCAGGCCCCTTCGATACGTGAAATTCGGTGAGACACGAGTGAATACGATGATATCCACGATGGCAGATGACGCCAAACCCGACGCGGACATTCGGCCGCGGCTCGCGACGCAACCCTCGAAACTCCTGGTGCTTGGCAAGCGCACGATCGACGAACTCGACTACGACCCATCGATGGTGCTCGAAGCCGTCGAACGGGCATACCTTGGCCTCGGCACCGGCGAATCCGACAATCCGCGCAAGCTGATGAGCCAGCCGGCGGACAAGCATTCCGTCGCGTACTCGATGCTGGGTCGAGACGGTGGACGCAGAACGGTCGGTTTCAAGACGTCGTATAAGTTCGATCCGGAACATAACCGCGAACTTCAGAAGTACTACACGACGTTGTTGCTGTTCGACGACGAAACGGGCCTGCCTGTCGCGCTGATGGACGGCAGTCTTGTCGGGTCGCTGCGCACGCCGGCGGTGTCGGCCCTGATCGCGCGTGCGGCGGCGCCGCGGGCGCGAACGGCCCTCGTCGTCGGCACGGGCACGCAGGGGCGGATGGCGGCGCCGTTCCTGCTCACCGCATTGCCGGACATCGAGCGCGTGATCGTGCACGGTCACTACGAGTCGGGAATCGACGCCGTGCGCAATACGCTGAAGCGCTTTCACCCGGATCGTGACATCGAAGTGTCGAAGGATCTCGTCGCCTCCGCGAACGAGGCCGACATCGTGCTGGGCGTGGCTGGCGCCGGTGTATCGGAGGCCGTGCGGCACGCGGCGCTGAAGCCGGGCGCGCTGGCGCTGCTGGTCGGATACGGAATTCATGCTGACGCGCTGCATTGCGCCGATTACCGCATCGCGACGAGCGAGGCGCAAATGCAGGTGACCGGCGCCGATCTCGTGGACGAAGCCGGAAAACTGCCTGCTGTCGACGCCGAGTTGCCGGACATACTGCTGGGCCGCAAGCCTGCACGGCGCAACGACACCGATATCGTTTACGCGTTCAACAGCGGAATGATCGTGACGGACATCGCGCTCGGGCGCGTGTTGGCCGATGCCGCGCTGGCGAAAAGGCTCGGTCGGGAAGTCGAACTATGGTGACGGATATTCCCCGATTGCCCGCGTTGTGGGATCCGCTACTGCGCGATTTCGTGGACGGACATCAGGCGATGATCCACGATCTTGTCGATGGCTTCGACGCACCCCTTCATTTCCTGTTTCCCGGGCGCTTCGCGCGCAATGTCGCCGAATTTCAGCGCGTACTGGACGATCGCCAGGTGTCGGGGCGCATTTACTATGCGAAGAAGGCGAACAAGGCGCGATGCTTCGCGCATGCGGCCGCGGCATCCGGGATCGGCGTCGACGTCGCGAGCACGGGCGAATTCTCGGAAGCGTTGGCCGCCGGGGTGTGCGGGACCGATATCGGCGTATCCGGGCCGTCGAAGTCGGAGGCGCTGCTGCGGCTCGCGGTTTCGCACGATGCGTTGATCGCGATCGACAGCGAGGAGGAACTCGATCGGCTGATCGCGCTCTCGGGACAGGCCAGGCGGACCGCGCGCATTCTGTTGCGCATGGCGCCCACGGCACGAGGCGATAGTCGATTCGGATTGAGTGCCGAGGCGCTGCGCGTTGCGCTGTCGACCTGTGCCGCGACGCAGGCGTCGGTCGCCCTTGAAGGGTTCTCGTTTCATCTGTCCGGGTACAGCGCGATGGAGCGCTGCAATCAGGCCGCGATGGCGATGCGTGCGTGCATGGCTGCTCGTGAACTCGGCCTTGCGCCGAACACGATCAATATCGGCGGCGGCTTCGCGATGTCGTACGCCAGCGAGAGCGACTGGCGCGCATTCCAGCGCGCACACCGGCCGGACGATTACCACGCGAACAAGGTATTCGGCGGCTTCTATCCGTATCACTCTGCCTGCAGCGGCGCGCGGATGCTCGATGCAATCCTGGCGGGCACTCCCGACACGGAGTCCGCAACACTCGCCGAACTGGCCCGCGAGTATGGCCTGAAAATCATGCTGGAACCGGGGCGTGCACTGCTGGATCAGGCAGGATTCACGGTCTTTGCCGTGCAGGGCGTGAAGGACTGCGGCGACTATGGCATCGCGACCGTCAATGGCACGAGCTTCAGCGTTTCGGAGCAATGGTTCGCCAGCGAATTCCTGCCCGATCCGGAACTGCTGAGCGCGGCGCGCGAGCCCTCACGATCGCCGCGCACGGGCACGCCTTATCGCGCCTGTGTCGGCGGGGCGAGCTGCCTCGATTCGGACATGCTGACCTGGCGCAAGATCGCATTCGGGCAGCGCCCGGAACCCGGCGATCTGCTGATCTACCCAAACACCGCCGGCTACCAGATGGATTCGAACGAATCTTCGTTTCACGAGCTGCCGCTTCCCCCCAAGCTTGTCTTGACACTTGACGGCGCACGGCCGCGTTGGCGCGTCGATCGCCTCTTCCAGTTTCCGGGAGCCTGACCATGAATGTACGCTTTCTCGGTGAGCGATCCACGATCACCGTACCTGCGATCGTGTCGAAGGTATCGGATCTTGTCGGCCGCACGCCGTTGTTCGAATTGATTCGCGGCACCAACGGCGCGCGCGTCCTGCTTAAACTCGAGTCGACGAATCCGACCGGCAGCGCCAAGATCCGCATGGCAAGGCAGATGCTCGACGAAGCCGAACGGGACGGGAGTCTCCAGCCGGCCGGGCATGTGATCGAATCGACCTCCGGCAATACGGGCATGGGGCTCGCGCTGTTGTCGGCCGAGCGCGGCTATCGGTTCACCGCGGTCGTGGATCGTCACGCATCGAAAGACAAGTTGCGCGCGATGCAGGCCTTCGGCGCGGCACTCGTCTACGTGAGCGACGGCGACGAGATCGCGACGGCGGACCGGGACACACTTGCCAAGCGCATGGCGGCCGACGATCCGCACGGCATCTGGACGGAGCAGCACAACAATCCCGCGAACGGTAACGGTTATCGCGGGCTGGCACATGAGCTGCGCGACATTCTTGGCGACCGGATCGACTTTCTGGTCGGTGCGGTCGGCACCGGCGGGTCGCTGTTCGGCACTGCGCGGGAACTGCTCGCGACCGGCCCGGCGCCGCGAGTCGTCGGCGTCGAGCCCGTCGGCTCGATCGTTTTCGGCGGCGAAGGCGGGCCGTATTATCAGTCCGGCACCGGAACACCGCCCGGCGCCGAGATCGGCGCGTTGGTCGACTATGCGTTGCTCGACGAAGGCTTCAAAGTGACGGACGCGGCCGCATTCAATACAGCACGCTATATCGCACGCAAGAAGTCGCTGCTCGTCGGCGGCTCGGCAGGCGGTGTCGTCTGGCACGCGTTGAAGATGTTCGATTCGCTGCCCGCGGGTGCGACACTCGTGGCCCTGGTCTGTGACGGCGGGGAGAAATATCTGGACACGGTGTTCAACGACGACTGGATGCGAGAGCGGAATCTGCTCGACGAGTCGGTTGCTCACGAACTTGAATCGATATTTTCCCGCGCCGTATGAAACTTCATCGGCAAGTCTGGCTCGATGCCAGACAAATCGGCGTGCTTGCCGCTCCGCTCGTTCTCACGCAGCTCGCACAGGTGGCGCTGACGACCACCGACATCGTCATGATGGGGATGCTTGGCCCGCGCGAGATCGCCGCTGGCGGTCTCGCGCTGACGATCTTCAACCAGTTCCGGACGATGGGAACCGGGCTGGTGACGGGAACCGGCAACCTCGTCGCGTTCGCGAACGGCCAGCACGCGCATGCGGAAATCATGCGGCTGGTGCGGTCCGGCTTTGCGTTGTCGACGCTTGCGGCACTGGTGTTTGCATTGATGATGCTGTGCATCGAAAAGCCGCTTGTCTGGCTCGGTCAGGACCCCGACGTCGCGCGGCAAGCGTCGTTCTATCTGGCGGCGGCCGCGCCCGGCATGTTGCCGTGTCTCTGGTTTCAGGTGCTTCGACAATATACCGTCGGATTGCGCAGGCCTGGGCCGCTATTGGCGATCACGATCGTATCGATCGTCGTCAACGCCGCGCTCGACTATGCATTGATGTTCGGCCGGTTCGGATTTCCGAAGCTCGGCCTGATCGGCATTGCGTGCGCAACCAGTTGCGTGTACCTGCTTTCCTTCATCGCGTTCCTGACGATCGCTAGGCGCCGGCCGGAACTGTCCGAACACTTGTCGCTCGCCGTCTGGCGTGCCGATGCCGATACGTTGGCGCGGACGTGGCGGATGGGTTTGCCGATTGCGGCAACCTATGGATCGGAGGCAGCGTTCTTTACCGTCCTCACGCTCGTGATCGGGACGCTCGGCGCCGATGCGCTCGCCGCCCAGACAATCGTGAATCAGGTGATCTACATCGTGTTCATGATTTCCGTCGGCTTGTCTCATGCGTCGTCGATCAGCATCAGCCATGCGTGTGCACGGCACGACTATCGCGGGGCGCGTCGACTCGGTTATACGGGGCTCGCGCTGGGCGTCGTGACCATGCTGGTCGTTGCGCTTCCGTATCTCATTGCGCCCACCCGCGTGCTCGCGCCATTTCTCGATAACGGTGTGGCCGCGAGTGCCGAAGTGCTGCGCCTCGCTGGCGGGCTGCTGACGATCGCGGCACTGCTGCAGATCTTCGATTGCAGCCAGAACATCGGCGTTGGCATCTTGCGAGGGCTCGGTGACGTAACGAGTTCGTTCCGAATATCGATCGTCGGATACTGGGTCATCGGTCTGCCGGTCGCCTGGGTGGCCGGTGTGCTGCTGGGATACGGCATCTATGGCATATGGAGCGGACTCGCCATCGGCCTTGCGGCCACGGCGTCGATGTTGCTGCACAAGTTCGAAGGTCGCCTTCGCGCGATGACGAAACGGACGCAAGACGGACATTCGTGAACGCGACGTAGTTTCCAATGAGTACACCGGTGCACACTGGGCACCAGACTTCCCGAAGTACCGGCCGGCATTGCATCGAACGCGGCACGTCCGCTCGTCTCGCCAGCGGCGGAATGCCGGCCGAATTCCCCGACTGTCCGCATGCGTTGCCGTTCATAGACGGCGACCTCTCCTTGTCCGCGACCGTACCCGGTGCGCGGCATGGTGGTCGTGACCCCCTCATACGGCGTATTCCGCTTTGGGGATGCACAAGCCGTGACGGTCACCGCTCGCGATTGCGCTAATCGTATGCCGACGAGATACGTCGGTGGAGAGTTTGCGCATTCAGTAAATTTTTCTAATTCGGCAGATCGATGGTTGCAAGAACGCGGCAGATATAACTACATCCGGGAAGCGTGATTTGATCGGCCGCATTTATTGAATTATCGCAACGGTAATTGATTGCCGTAGATGCTGACGATGTAAATAATGCATCGCATTATACGACGGGTTGAAATTGATGTCGGTTGATTTGTAAAGTTGTCTGGCGTTTCCAAGTTTGGATTGTGACAAGATGCCGCAGTTCGTCGAATTGCTGAAATATTATGCGACTTACAATAGCTTCGATGCAATAAAACCGCACATTTTCGATGTAATGCCAAAGAAAGGTTGATTACAAATTTTTTTCGGCAAGTAATGTTTCTGTCTTCTGTCCTCCGATATACTTGCGCAGCTTCAAGTTTAGAGCGTGAAGTCTAGACATATAGCCCGTGTGGCGAACTGTTTCAGCCATTGGCAAGTAAATAATTCAGATGTTAATGGTCTTGCGTAATTGGTTTGTATTCCTTCTGAGTGCTGGTTCTCAAACCACGATTCGCGAACGATGGCTGCCTGGATGTTGCCATTGGATACTGTCGCAGTGCTTACGCATAGAAAGCAAGTGGCGTTGGATTGCCAATCCGGTAAGGCCTTGAAGCTTTGGCAGATATTGGGCTGCCGGAGCATCTCAACGAATACGAATCTTGTCTTTTCAATAAGGGCCCAGAAAATTGGAGACCTTTTCGCGCATCATTGGCGAGATTCTTCGTCCCAACGGTTTGACCGAGGGGATCGATCAGCTCGCGGAAAAAATCGGACGCGTGATTCCGTTCGACAAGTGTTTGATTTTGCATGGAGGAAGCGGCGATGCAGCTTCTCACGGACTGATATATCGCTATGGTGCGGCGAACGACGCCGGAACCCGACGAGGGCTGACGCTGTTTGGAGCCGGGATCGACATTGATCGATATTTGAGTTGCTTCGCCTTGTCGGATCGTCAGGATCATACCTTTCGCTGGCGCGATCTCGACGGGGAAGTGCCGCAACGCGATGCGCAGGTCAACGATGTCGCGTCATACATGCGCGGGCAGGGAGTGGTCGCTTGTATTGGCGCGCCGCCCGGCGATTCGACGGCCATTCGGACCGTCTTGCAGTTGAAGTGCGAAGACACGACGTTGCATTCGGCGTTGCTCGTCAGCCTCATTGCCATGCATTTGCATGCAGCACTGACCCAGAAGATTGCGAGACAGAGCCGGGAAGCCGTGGAATCACGCGCACCAGGCCTCGAGCCGGATGCTTGCGCGGATCGGGACAGGATTCAGTTCACGAGAAAGGAATCCGATGTAATCAAATGGGTAGTCGAAGGCAAGACTGCGTGGGAAATTGGCCGAATACTTTCGATGTCGGAAAGAACGGTCAAGTTTCATCTGACGAATGTGTACGAAAAACTGCGTGTTTCGAACAGGGCGCAGGCGGTGGCGAAGGTCAGCCGTCTGGGATTGATCTAGGAGAGTTCGGGAATGTCTTTCAAGGAAAAGGTCAAGGCGTTTGTCGCGCGTCATGGGTTGACGTACAAAGCCTATATTTTGTCGATTCTCTTTCTGCCGCCTGCCGCGCTTTATATCGCATGGAAGCGGCCGGGCTTGCCGGTCCCGGGCCGTGTCCTGCTGTGCGTGACCGGGGTGCTTGCGCCTCCATTGATCGGCATAGCCACGGCGATGATCCTGAAAAGCGCGTTCGATCTGGTCCGGACCGCCATTTCCGTTTAGTTTGCCTGCTGCCTGCCGAATACGATTCCGCTTTCCCGAGCGTGGTTCTCGATCGCATCATCATTCATTTCATAGACGCCAATGAATGCCCGACTGCCAAGCGTACATTTGCTAGATCGTGTTCGGGCAATAGCAGGATTACATGAACCGTCGCGCAATATTCCGTATAACTACACGTCGTTTTCCGATCGCGAGATCGTGATTCGCCTGCTCGGCGAAGAGGCGTGGTCGGTGCTCGACGAACTGCGCGCCGAGCGCCGCACGGGCCGCTCGGCGCGGCTGCTCTGTGAAGTGCTCGGCGACATCTGGGTCGTGCGCCGCAACCCGTATCTGCAGGACGACTTGCTCGATAACCGAACGCGTCGCGCGTTCCTGATCGCCACGCTGCATGACCGGCTGTCCGAAATTGCAAGACGTCGTCGGGTGAGTGTGAGCGGATGGTACGACGCCGCCGGCCGCGAACGCGCATCGCGCGTCGAGATGCTGGAAGCGGCGGCGCAGCGCGCGGTCGACGAATTCGCCGACGAATTCGACAAGATGGCCGAGCTGCGCCGCCGCGCAACCAAGGCGCTCGGCCGCTGCACGCAGAAGGACAACATCCGCTTCGACGGGCTGTCGCGCGTGTCGCACGTGACCGACGCGACCGACTGGCGCGTCGAATACCCGTTCGTCGTGCTGACGCCCGACACCGAAGCCGAGATCGCCGCGCTGATCAAGGCGTGCTTCGAGCTCGGCCTGACCGTGATCCCGCGCGGCGGCGGCACCGGCTACACGGGCGGCGCGGTGCCGCTCACGCCGTTCTCCGCGGTGATCAACACCGAGAAGCTCGAGCAGCTCGGCGCGGTCGAGCTCACCGAGCTGCCGGGCGTCGCGCACAAGGTGCCGACGATCTTCTCCGGCGCGGGCGTCGTCACGCGCCGCGTGACCGAAGCGGCGGAAGCGGCCGGCTACGTGTTCGCGGTCGATCCGACCTCGCTCGACGCATCGTGCATCGGCGGCAACGTCGCGATGAACGCGGGCGGCAAGAAGGCCGTGCTGTGGGGCACCGCGCTCGACAACCTGGCGTGGTGGCGGATGGTCGACCCGGACGGCAACTGGCTCGAAGTCACGCGCCACGAGCACAATCAGGGCAAGATCCACGACATCGCGGTCGCGCGCTTCGAGCTGAAGTGGTTCGACGGCGCGTACGCGCCGGGCGAGAAGCTGCTGAAGACCGAGATGCTCGAGATCGAAGGCCGGCGCTTTCGCAAGGAAGGGCTCGGCAAGGACGTCACCGACAAGTTCCTCGCCGGCCTGCCGGGCGTGCAGAAGGAAGGCTGCGACGGGCTGATCACGTCCGCGCGCTGGGTGCTGCACAAGATGCCCGCGCACACGCGCACCGTCTGCCTCGAATTCTTCGGCCAGGCGCGCGAGGCGATCCCGAGCATCGTCGAGATCAAGGACTACCTGTTCGAGACGTCGAAGCAGGGCGGCGCGATCCTCGCGGGCCTCGAGCACCTCGACGAGCGCTACCTGCGCGCGGTCGGCTACGCGACCAAGAGCAAGCGCAATGCGTTCCCGAAGATGGTGCTGATCGGCGACATCGTCGGCGACGACGCCGACGCGGTCGCGCACGCGACGTCCGAAGTGATCCGGATGGCGAACGGCAAGAGCGGCGAAGGCTTCGTCGCGGTCAGCGCGGAGGCGCGCAAGCGCTTCTGGCTGGACCGCAGCCGCACGGCGGCGATCGCGAAGCACACGAACGCGTTCAAGATCAACGAGGACGTCGTGATCCCGCTGAACCGGATGGGCGAGTACACCGACGGCATCGAGCGGATCAACATCGAGCTGTCGCTGAAGAACAAGCTGCAGCTGGTCGACGCGCTCGAGGCGTTCTTCCGTGGCGGCAACCTGCCGCTCGGCAAGACCGACGACGCGAACGAGATCCCGAGCGCGGAACTGCTGGAAGACCGCGTGCAGCAGGCGCTGGAGCTGCTCAGGCGCGTGCGCGCACGCTGGGAATTCGTGCGCGACCGGCTCGACCAGCCGCTGCGCGAGGCGCAGCACTACCTGGTGCAGCTCGGCTACGAGGCGCTCGCCGAGAAGTTCGCCGACCGCGCGGACGAGCAGCCGGGCGCGACCGTGTTCCACGTCACGCAGGACCGCACGGTGCGCATCTCGTGGAAGCAGGAGATCCGCGCGGAACTGCGCGCGATCTTCAACGGCGGCGCGTTCAAGCCGATCCTCGACGAAGCGCAGGCGATCCACAAGCGCGTGCTGCGCGCGCGCGTGTTCGTCGCGCTGCACATGCACGCGGGCGACGGCAACGTGCACACGAACATCCCGGTCAACTCCGACAACTACGAGATGCTGCAGGACGCGCACGCGGCCGTCGCGCGGATCATGACGCTCGCGCGCTCGCTCGACGGCGTGATTTCCGGCGAGCACGGGATCGGCATCACGAAGCTCGAGTTCCTGACCGAGGACGAGATCGCCGAATTCCGCGCGTACAAGCAGCGCGTGGACCCGAACGGCCGCTTCAACAAGGGCAAGCTGCTCGAGGGCGCCGATCTGCGCAACGCGTACACGCCGAGCTTCGGGCTGATGGGCTACGAGTCGCTGATCATGCAGCAGTCCGACATCGGCGCGATCGCCGATTCGGTGAAGGACTGCCTGCGCTGCGGCAAGTGCAAGCCGGTGTGCGCGACGCACGTGCCGCGCGCGAACCTGCTGTACAGCCCGCGCAACAAGATCCTCGCGACGTCGCTGCTGGTCGAGGCGTTCCTGTACGAGGAGCAGACGCGCCGCGGCGTGTCGATCAAGCACTGGGACGAGTTCAACGACGTGGCCGACCACTGCACGGTGTGCCACAAGTGCGCGACGCCGTGCCCGGTGAAGATCGACTTCGGCGACGTGACGATGAACATGCGCAACCTGTTGCGCAAGATGGGCAAGAAGAAGTTCAACGCGGGCAACGCGGCGGGCATGTTCTTCCTGAACGCGACCAATCCGCAGACGATCAACGTCGCGCGCGGCGTGATGATGGGGGTGGGCTACAAGGTGCAGCGCTTCGCGAACGACATGCTCAAGAAGGTCGTGACGAAGCAGACGCAGCATCCGCCGGCGACGACGGGCAAGCCGCCGGCGGTCGAGCAGGTGATCCACTTCGTGAACAAGAAGATGCCGGGCAACCTGCCGAAGAAGACGGCGCGCGCGCTGCTGGACATCGAGGACAACAAGATCGTGCCGATCATCCGCAACCCGAAATCGACGACCGTCGATTCGGAAGCGGTGTTCTACTTCCCGGGCTGCGGCTCCGAGCGGCTGTTCTCGCAGGTGGGGCTGGCGACGCAGGCGATGCTGTGGGAGGCGGGCGTGCAGACGGTGCTGCCGCCGGGCTATCTGTGCTGCGGCTATCCGCAGCGCGGCTCGGGCCAGTACGACAAGGCCGAGAAGATCGTGACGGACAACCGCGTGCTGTTCCACCGGGTGGCGAACACGCTGAACTACCTGGACATCAAGACGGTGGTGGTGTCGTGCGGCACGTGCTACGACCAGCTCGCGGGCTACGAATTCGACAAGATCTTCCCGGGCTGCCGGATCATCGACATCCACGAGTTCCTGCTGGAGAAGGGGATGAAGCTCGACGGCGTGACGGGCACGCGCTACATGTACCACGACCCGTGCCACACGCCGATCAAGACGATGGACCCGGTGAAGCTGGTCAACGAGCTGATGGGTTCGGAGAAGGACGGCTACAAGATCGAGAAGAACGATCGCTGCTGCGGCGAATCGGGCACGCTGGCGGTCACGCGGCCGGACATCTCGACGCAGGTGCGCTTCCGCAAGGAGGAAGAGATCCGCAAGGGCGCGGCGAAGCTGCGTGCGATTCCGGTGGTGGCGGGCGACGCGGCGGCGCCGGCGGCCGCTACCGCGGCCGGCCCGGACGTGAAGATCCTGACGAGCTGCCCGTCGTGCCTGCAGGGGCTGTCGCGCTACGGCGAGGACGCGAACCTCGAAGCGGACTACATCGTGGTCGAGATCGCGCGCCAGGTGCTCGGCGAGAACTGGATGGCCGATTATGTCGCACGGGCCAACCATGGCGGCATCGAGCGCGTGATGCTGTGACGGGATGACCTCGCAGCCGATGCCGGCGCGACCGGTTCTCGGTATCGTGGCTATGCCTGTGCGGCCAGCGTCGCAACCACGCGATCCTGAAGCTCGCGTTCCCGGGCATGGATGAAGAAATGATCGCCGTCGAACCGATGAAGGGAGAACGGTCCGTCGCTGTAGCGGCGCCATTCGCGCAGCGCGTCGATATCGACATGCGGATCGTGCAGGCCGCCGAATACGGTCAGCCCGCACCGCAACGCGAATGGCGCATCGGTGCAATATCCTTCGGCGAGCGCCAGATCGGCGCGCAGCGCGCGCAGGAAATGCCGAAGCCAGTCCGGCTCCGACAGCAACGCATCCGGTGTGCCGCCCATCGTTTTCAGCCAATCAATGAGGTCCGGTTCCGGCAACCGATGAATCGAGAGCGGACGCGGTGCGACATGCGGCGCGCGGTGCGCTGCACAGAACGCATGAACGGGCCCGCGAAGCCGTCGTCGATCGAGTTCCTTCAACCATTCGATACCGACGACACTGCCGAAACTGTACCCGAAGGTGCCGAATGGCTTGTCGAGGAGCCCGCTCGCGGCCGTGGCCAACGCATCCGTCATCGCATCCAGCGACGTGGGCGGCGCTTCCGAGAAACGCGTCTGGCGTCCCGGCAGTTCGACCGCGACGACTTCGATCCAGTCGGGCAGATCGAGCGCCCAGCGCCGATAGAGCAGCGAGCCGGCACCGGCGTACGGGAAGCAGAACAGCCGGTGCGTGGCCGCGGGTTGCGGGCGATGCAGGATGAACCAGGGCGTGATCTTGACTGGCATGCCGATTGGGAACGGAAGTCGTGACGAGACGCGGCCGCGATTCGATCCGGGGCGGCGCGCCGATGACGGTGCAGCGTAATCGCAAGGGCCGGCGACGTGTGCCGTCCGACGGTACAGGTTGACGGTCCCTCCCGGCCGTGATTGTTCGCGAATGCGGGACGCGACATGCCATCCCGGCATCGCGTTCGCGCCCGGACGCTGCCCCAACGAACAGGTTTTTCCGTACACGCAAGTTGGTATTCTGCGCTGCGCGATCGTCCTGCACCGTGCTGTCGCGGCCTGCCAACTTCGTACATCGAGACCATGAACGCCGTAATACTCGAAGCCGTTGAAAAGTCGTATCTGATGGGCTCCGTCAACGTGACCGCGCTGCGCGACGTCACGCTCGACATCCGTGACGGAAGACTGACCGTCATTGCCGGCGCGTCCGGCAGCGGGAAGTCGACGTTGCTGAATCTTGTCGGATGCGTGGACCGGCCCGATCGCGGCCGCATCGTCGTGGCGGGCGAAGAGGTCGGCCGTTTGTCGGACGACGCGCTGTCGGATTTTCGTGCCCGCCGGCTCGGTTTCGTCTTCCAGAACTTCAATTTGCTGCCGGTGCTCACGGCGCACGAAAACGTCGAATATCCGCTGCTTCTCGCGGGCACGCGATTGACGGAGTCCGAGCGGGCGCTGAAGGTGCGGGACATGCTCGATGCGGTCGGCCTGGCCGACAAGGCGCACCATCGTCCGGGACAGATGTCGGGCGGCCAGCGGCAACGGGTCGCGATCGCACGCGCACTCGTCGCGTCGCCGAACCTCGTGCTGGCGGACGAGCCGACCGCCAATCTGGACAGCAAGACCGGCCAGCAGATCATCGCGCTGATGCGGCGCTTGCAGCGGGAGCGGCGCGTCTCGTTCGTGATTTCGTCGCATGATCCGCAGGTCATCGCGGCGGGCGACGACGTCGTCCATATTGCCGACGGGATCGTGTCCGACGTGACCCGCACGGACGAGCAGGAGGCGTTCGCATGAAGACATTTTCGCTCGCGCTCCGCAATCTGCTGCGCAACCGCCGTCGCTCGATCACGACCTTGCTTGCGATGATCGTCGGCGCGCACGCGGTGCTGCTGTTCGGCGGCTATACGCGCAACATCACGTATGGTCTGCAAACCGATTACGTGAAGTACGGCGGCCACCTGCAGATCGAACGCAAGGGGTTCTACGAGTTCGGCAGCGGCAATCCTTCCGAGTACGGGATCGACAACTACGAAGCGATCATCGACGCGGTGAAGGCCGACCCGGTACTGGCGACGATGGTGCTCGTCGCGACGCCCACGCTGCAGTTGCAGGGCATCGCGGGCAACTTCGACGCGGGGTTGTCGCGTACCGCGCTCGCGCTCGGCGTGCGCGTGGACGACCAGAACCGGATGCGCGCCTGGAACGACTATCGCTTCCCCGTGACGATCCCGCCGATGGCGCTGACCGGAACGACGGGCGACGCAGCCGTGATCGGTACGGGCCTCGCGCGTGTACTCGAACTGTGCGGGCCGCTCAAGGTGCCCGACTGCAAACCGCCCAGGAAGTCCGTGGACGCCACGCCTGCCTCGCCGCTTCCGGGCGATATCGCGGCCCTTGCCGAGGGAACGCGCGCGGCGCCGGCCGCCGGGACGAGCGGCCGGCGGATCGAACTGCTTGCGGCGACCGCGCGCGGTGCGCCGAACGTGGCGGAACTGCAGGTCGTGAAAGCGGAACGACAGGGCATCAAGGAATACGACGACATGTACGTCGGCCTGCATCTCGCGCAAGCGCAACGACTCGTGTACGGCGCCGAGCAGCCGAAGGCCACGGCGATCGTCGTCCAGTTGCGCCACACGTCGGATTTGCCTGCCGCGAAGGCGCGGCTCGAGACGCTGCTCAAAACGAAATTCGCCGGTACGGACACGGAAGTCGTGGATTACACGGTGCTGAACCCGTTCTATGGTCAAGCGCTTGCGATGTTCGCGACGCTGTTCGGTTTTGTCGCACTGCTGATCGCCGCGATCGTGCTGTTTACCGTGGGCAACACGATGAGCACGGCGGTGTTCGAGCGCACGGTCGAAATCGGAACGCTGCGCGCGATGGGGTTGCGCCGCGCCGGCGTGCGGCGCCTGTTCCTGTGCGAAGGGCTGCTGCTCGGCGTGATCGGCGCGGTGCTCGGCGTCGCCAGCGCGGCGTTGCTCGCCGGCGTCATCAACGTCAGCGGTCTGACGTGGACGCCGCCGGGCCGCTCGCCGGTGCCGCTGATCATTCGCGTGTGGGGCGAGAACGACCTGATCGTCGGCACCGCGATCGGCCTGCTCGTGGTGTCGATGCTGTCCGCGTTGCTGCCCGCGCGCCGCGCGTCGCGCATGGAGATCGTCGATGCGCTCCGCTACGCGTGATCGAGCGGCCGCATCGGGCGTCGTTGAAATGTCAATGAAATCGATTCGTCGGCGGATCGTCATGTTAGCCTTCGCCGGGAGCTGCATCGCCATGCTCGGCGCATGCGGCGCACCGGCCGAGCAGTCGGTTCCCGCGGGTCTGAATCTATCGTTGACGCGAGCGACGGCGTCGGGCGCGTACGTCGTGACGCTCGAGCCGCCCACGACACCGCCGCCGCTGAACCGGATCCATGTCTGGACGGTCAGCGTGAGCCGTGCGTCGGGCGAGCCCGTGCGCGGTGCGCGCATCGACGTGAGCGGCGGGATGCCGCAGCACGGGCACGGTCTGCCGACGCGCCCCCGCGTGGTCGAGAGCGACGGAAATGGTGCGTATCGGCTGCAGGGGATGAAGTTCAGCATGCCCGGCTGGTGGACGATCACGCTGAAGGTCCGGGACGCGCAGCGCGACGACGACGTGACGTTCAACGTCGTGTTGCCGCCGGCGGTGGCATCGTGACGGCCGGCACGGGCGCCATGCCTGATTACTGGATGAGTTCCATACACGGAGAGGCTTCAATGCGAAAAGTCATGCTGTACTGGATGATGTTGCTGCTCGCGCCGCTTGCATCGGGCATCGCGAACGTTGCCCATGCCGGGCCCGCGAGCGAAGCGTCGGCGCCGGCAGCGGCCGCGCCCGCGGCGGCACGCGCCGACCGGCTGCCCGCCTATCAGCCGCGCTTCGGGCGCACGCGCCCGATCGTCGCCGTCGTCGGCGAGAACTACTATACCGAGCTGACCGACTACGTCGTTCCCTATGGCATCGTGGCCGAATCGGGCGCGGCGGATCTCGTCGCGCTTGCGACGAAGCCGGGCCCGATCCGGATGTTCCCGGCGCCGATGAACGTCATTCCGGACGAAACCACCGCGCAGTTCGACGAGCGCGTGCCGCAAGGGGCCGACTACGTGATCGTGCCGGCCGTGCATCGCGACAGCGATCCGGCGCTGCTTGCATGGGTGGCCGGGCAGGCGAAGAAGGGCGCGACGATCATCGGCGTGTGCGACGGCGTCTGGGTCGTTGCACGCGCGGGGCTGCTGGAAGGCCGCCGCGCAACGGGGCATTGGTACTCGATGAACGATCTGCGCAAGAAATTCGCCGATACGCGCTGGGTCGACGGCAAGCGTTACGTTGCCGACGGCAAGGTCGTCACGACGACCGGCGTCACCGCGACGATTCCGGTATCGCTGGCGCTCGTCGAGGCGCTCGCCGGGCACGAACGCGCGCTGCAGGTCGCCGAGCGGCTCGGACGCCCTGCATGGTCGTCCGAGATCGCGACCGACCGCTTCAGCCTCGGATTGCCGGCGATGGCGACGATCGCAACCAACTATGTGTCGTTCTGGTCGCACGAGGATTTCGGTATCCCGATCGCGCCGGGCGTCGACGAAATTGCGCTCGTGCTCGAGGCCGACGCCTATTCGACGACGTTCCGCTCGACCGCCTACACGGTGGCCGCGAGCCGCGAACCCGTGCGCACCCGGCGCGGGCTGACGATCGTTCCCGATCGTGTGGCCGGCGTCGACGCGCCGACGCGGATGCTGTCCGCCCCGGTCACGCGCTATCCGTTGCATGCGCTCGATGCATCGCTGAATGCGATCGCGTCCGAATTCGGCAAGCGCACGGCCGCGTGGGTCGCGCTACAGATGCAGTATCCGGGCTACTGAGCTGCGCATCGCAGCGTCCCCGTACGTCCTCTAGCCAGTCGGTTCTCCGCCCGTTCCGGGCGGGGGCCGCACTCGTCCCCGTCATTCCGTATTTGCCCCGGAGATTCCGATGCAGACGCATTCGATGGCGCGCCTGGGCGCCGCCGCGATCCTCGCACTCGCCTGCTGTACCGCGCACGCCGCGCCCGATCCGCAGCGCATCCTCGCCGCGAGCGATGCCGTTCGCAACCCGAGCGAACCGTTCACGCTGAATGTCACGCTGACCCAATACACCGATGGCAAGCAAACCGATTCGAACGCACTGACCGCCTATTCGCGGATCAACCCGGCGAGCGGCCAGTTTCGCAGCCTGATTCGATTCGCCGCGCCGGCGCGCGATGCGAACAAGCTGATGCTCAAGAGCGGCAACGATCTGTGGTTTTTCGATCCGGCGAGCAAGGCGACGATCCGCATTTCGCCGCAGCAACGGTTGCTCGGGCAGGCGTCGAACGGCGACGTGGTCACCGTCAATTTCGCGCAGGGATATCGTGCGCAGGTGGAGGCGGAGGAGGATGTGCAGGACGGCGAGCGCCAGACGCGCCGTGCGTACCGGTTGAAGCTCGTCCAGAGCGTATCCGACATGACCTATCACTCGATCGAGATGTGGATCGATACGACGGATTCGCGCCCCGTGAAGGCACGTTTCTTCAGCGAAAGCGGCAAGCTCCTCAAGACGGCCTTCTATCGACGCTTTCAACAGCAGCTCGGCGCGTTGCGGCCGACCGAGATCGTGATCATCGACGGGCTCAATCCGAATCTCGTGACCGTGATGCGATACGCGGACTACGTGGCGCGGGAGATTCCGGATGCCTGGTTCCAGTCCGATTTCATGGCGCGTTTCCAGCCTGAATGATGACGCGAATCGGCATCGCCTGTATCGCGTTGGCCGGCATGGCGGGCGTATGCCATGCAAACGATGCGGAAGAGGCCGGACTCGCGCTTGCCGACGCGACGCCGGTGCAGAAGGTCGACGACGGCAAGTACCAGTTCAGTCTCGAACCCGGCTTGCGTTTCGCCACCCTGCGGCCGGGCGGCACGCGCACGGCCACGCGCCTGTCGCTCGACCTGAGTGCGCGCCATGCATTCTCGAACGGCTGGGGTGTCAGTTTCGCCGATCGACTCGACCTGAACGGTCCGTGGCGCTTCGACGGCGACTCGGGCGCGATCAACACGCTGAAGGAACTGTATGTGGACGGCCGCGTGGGCAGCGGCAGCACGCTGCTGCAGGCAGGCCGCGTCAATGTGCGGCTCGGTGTCGCCACCGGCTACAACCCCACCGACTTTTTCCGCGACAACGCGGTCCGTTCGGTGACGTCGGTGGATCCCGCGAGCCTGCGCGAAAACCGGCTCGGTACGGTGATGCTGCGCGGCCAGCAATTGTGGGCCGACGGTTCCGTCAGCGCGCTCGTCGCACCGCGGATCGCGGATCGCGCAACCGACGCATCGTTCTCGCCGGACTTCGGCGCGACGAATCAGCGCACGCGCTGGATGCTCCAGTTCAGCCAGCGCGTCATCTCGGATCTGTCGCCGCAGATCGTGATCTACGACGACGGGAAGCCCGGCAGTTCGCCCCAGTTCGGCGTCAATCTGGTCCATCTCGTCAACAACGCGTGCGTCGGGTACGTGGAGTGGTCGGGCGGGCGAGGGCCGTCGACGCTTGCACGCGCGCTCGGGCAGCCGTACAGCGACGTCGCGTTCCGCTGGAAGCTCGCGACCGGCGCGACCTGCACGACGTCGCGCAATCTTTCCGTCACGCTGGAGTACGACCGGGACGGCGCCGCGCTCGATCGCGCGGGCTGGCAGGCGCTGCGCAATGGCCCCCCGGCCGGCTACGCCGCCTATCGAACGCTGGCGGCCGCCCAGCAGGACCCCACGACGCGCGACGGGCTCTTCGCGATGGTCAGGTGGCAGGATGCCTGGATCCAGCGTCTGGATCTGTCCGGTTTCGTCAGGTTGAACCTCGCCGATCGCAGCCGGCTCACCTGGCTCGAGGCGCGTTATCGCTTCGCCAGAACCGATGTCGCGCTGCAATGGCAGATCAATGCGGGTGCGTCGTCGACCGAATACGGCGCGCTGCCGCAGTCGAATCTCTTTCAGTTGCTCGTCAAGCACTATTTGTAACGCGGGAACGGATGCCCGTGCGTATCGCGTGACGGGTAGCACCGCCCGATTCGAGGAGAGGAAGCGCATGAAACGCTATGTGACGTCGGGCAACGATCTGCCGCAGTGGCCGTCGCCGATCAGCCATGCCGTTGTCGCCAACGACACCTGCTATCTCAGCGGCCAGCTTTCGCTGGACGCCGACGGCCGCTACGTGCCGGGTACGCCGGCCGAAGAAGCGAGACGCGCGTTCGCGAACCTGTTCCGCGCGCTCGAAGCGGCGGGATTCAGCCCACGCGATCTCGTGTTCGTCGACATCGCATTCTCCGACATCGGCGCGCTCGCGGAAGTGAATGGCGTGTATGCCGATCTGTTTCCCGCGGATCGCCGGCCTGCGCGGACCGTCTATCAGGCGGCTGCGTTGCCGTTCGGCGGCCAGGTCAAGGTGATGGGCGTCGCCGTTCGCGACGCATCACGCTGACGGGCGGCGGCGCGGACGATCAGCGCTCGACGACAGGGCCGGAAAACGCACCGAGCAGCGCGACGAGCTGCCGCTGCTCGTCGTCCGACAATGCGATCCGCTTCAGTTCGCTATGCCCGATCGCGGCCGCGGGTGCGTCCGCGTAGTGGCGCATCACGGCGTCCAGCGACGCGAATTGACCCGCGTGCATGTACGGCGGCCGCAGTGCGACGTTGCGCAGGCTGGGCGTCTTGAATGCGCCGAGCATCTGCGGGTCGTCGGTCGAGATGAATTGCAGCTCCTCGCACTGCTCGGGCTTCGCATCGCTGAACGGCCCCATGCAGTTGAATTCGTCGTGCAGCACCTTGTCGACCGCCGCCGCGCGACCGGTGTCGGCAGCCGTCCCGCTACGCGGCGGTACGCCGATGTTGTGAAACTGACGGTCGCTCAGCATGGGCCCGGTGTGGCAGGTCATGCATTGGCCCTTGTTCATGAACAGGCGCAGGCCTGCCTTTTCGGTCGGGGTCAGCGCGGCCAGCTTGACCGGATCGCCGGTCCGGACGCCGTCGACATAGGTATCGAAGCGTGAAGGCCCGTACCGTAGCGTCGCTTCGTACGCCGCGATCGCCTTGCCGAGATTCGCGAACACGCGCGACACGTCGGTGCGGGTGCGTTCGTCGAGCCCCTGCCAGACAGCTTTCTCCGCGTCCGTGCCGAGCGGGCCGCCGTCACGGGGCAGCGCGCTCAGGTCGGGCAGCGGTCCGAACAGAGGCTCGTAGGCGTCGCGGTAGTGCTCGGCCAGCACATGGGCGGCGCGCAGCCGGGTGCCGCCGTGCTCGTTGTGATCCTCGATCGGCCCGATCGCCTGCGACCACGGGCTGTCCTTGCGGCCGTCCCAGAACAGCCACGGTGCATCGGTCGTGCCGACGACGGGCATCGTGCGGCGCACGCCGACGCCCACGCCGATCGCCAGCGGCCGCCCGTCTTCGAACTGGCGATCGGGGGCGTGGCAGCTCGCGCAGGCGATCGCGCCGTTTCGGCTGAACCGGGGATCGGAGAACAGGCGCTTGCCCAGCTGCGCTGCCTGTGCGGACGTGGCCACGCGATTCGACGGGTCAACCTTGACGCCGGCGTTCGCGGGCAGGCGCATCGATTCGAGCTGCGCCCGTTCATCGGCGCGCCAGTGGTCAAGCGTGTCGGCGGTTTCCGCCATCGCGTCGGCCCGATGCCCGGGCCACGCGGTCCAGACGAGCAGGGCGCCGATCATCGAGGCAGCCGCGAGCCCGTAGTGCGTGCGGGACGGCCGTCGCACGCGACGGCCGGAATCACGCAATCGCATCGATCGTGCGCGATGCCGGCAGCAGTGCGCGCGCATTGCCCGACATCAGCCACTTGCGCTGTACCGGCGCGACCGACGCGAGCGGGCCGTCGGGCGCGAGGAACTGCTCCATGACCTTGCGATGGCCGCCCGAGTTGCGAAAGACCGGCCAGTCGGTGCCGAACAGAATCTTGTGATTGATGTTCATGCGGAACAGCTCGGCGAGCGCGACCGACCACCCCTGCGGATGCTGGGAGCCGAGAAACGCGCTGACGTCGAGATACACGTTGGGGCGATACGCGCACTGTCGCGCGCAGGCGTCGACGTGATGGACGGCGCCGTGCGCCAGGATGAAGTTCACGTCGGGGAAATCGAACGCCGCGCGGTCGAGCAGATCGGGGTGCGAGTACGCGAACTCGAGCGCCGGGCTGGTCGGACCCACGTGCAGAAGAACCGGCAAGCGATGGGCGCGACAGATTTCGTACAGCGGGTAAAGGCGCTTGTCGCTGGGGCTGTAGCCGCAGGGCGGGTACAGTTTCAATCCGGAGAAGCCGTACTCGGTCACGCCTTTCTCGAACAACGCGACACCGTCCGCTCCCCAGCGCGGATCCATGCCGCCGAACACGTGAAAGCGCTCGCCGTGACGCTGCAGGATCGCATGATGCTCGGCATACATCTCGGCGATCGTGAGATCGCTTTTCATCACGTACGTGAAGTCGGGCAGCAACAGCACGGCCTGCCCGATGCCGGCCGACGTCATGTCGGCCACGAGTGCATCGCCGAAGTGGTCCTGACTTTGCGCGAGGTAGGTATCGAGCAGTTCCGATCGCGATTTCCGTATGCCGTTGGCGACGAGCCGCACATGAATGTTGGCGCAGAATCCCTCGAGGAACGCCGTGGGAATGAAGCGCGTCGATGCGATGTGGCAGTGCGAGTCGATGATCGGCCCGGTGTAGAGGGCGTCGCTCATGCCGATGCGCTGGCGGCGGTTCGGTTGGCGTCGCGGCCCATGAGCATGCCGAGCGCGCGTTCCTTGAGGTCCGCCACGCGCTGCATCATGAAGTGGCCGGCATGGACCTTCCCGTTCGCACGGGCGTAGTCCGGCAAGGTGCCCCACGTCTGAAAGCCGTAGTGTTCCCATACGCGATGAGCGGGCGTGCCGTCTCGCACGTCGAGCGTCACCAGTTCGACATTGTCCCGATCGCATTGCAACGCGATCTCGACGAACGCGGCAGGCAGCACGCCGCCGCCGCGACAGGCGTCGTGGATCATGCCTTTCGCGAGATCGGTGATATGGCGGTTGTTGGGATTCACGTTGCGGCGCAGCGTGCACAGGCCGATCAGTTGCCCGGTGTTCGCGAAGATCGTCAGCAGGCGAACCTTCTCCGCGGCGAGATTCGAGCGCAGTTCGTCGAGATAGTGGTCCGCTTCCGCGTCCGTGATGGTCTCGGCGAAGCCGATGATCGGCGCGCTTTCGCTCGTGCGCCGCATCAGTTCGACGATCTGCGCGCCGAGCGCATCGTCGACGCCGTTGGTCCAGCGATACGTGACGTGTGTGATGTTGGCCTTCGGCAACGCGATCGGATACCGTGCGCCGTCGGCAAGCAAGGTGCGGATGGAGTCGTTCATGGGTGTCCCTGGGTCACGTGGTTTCGAGGGCCACTGCGCTTTCGGCGCGTGGCGGTGTCGCGGAGGTGCACAGGTCGTCGAGCACGGCCTGGAGGCCGTGATCGATCAGCCACTGATCGTCGTAGATCGTGTCGAGATACTTGGTACCGCTGTCGGGGAACACGAGCACGATGTTGGCCGGGCCTTGCAGGGTGGCGACGTAGCGGCGTGCGGCCTGCGCGATCGCGCCGGACGAGCCGCCGAGCAGCAGGCCTTCGTCGAGCGCGAGGCGGCGGCAGCCAATGAACGCATCGCGATCGACGATGCGCATCGTGTCGTCGACGAGGTGGATCAGGATGTTTCCGGGCTGAAAACTGAGCCCCGCGCCGTTCTGCAGATGCGGCCGGTACGTGCCGCCGAACACGACCGAGCCGTCGGGCTCGACGCCGATCACGCGGGTTGCGGGATCGCGCTCCTTCACGTAGCGGGCGATTCCGCTCAGATGGCTGCCGGTGCTGGCGGACACGATCACGGCGTCGAGCCGGTCGGCGAGTTGCGAGACGATTTCGGGCCCGGTCGAGTAATAGTGGGCGTCGATCGCGGCCGGATTGTTGTATTGATCGAGGTTCACGCAGTTCGGCACGCTCGCGGCGATCGCTTTCGCGACCGCAATGCGCTTGCGCTGATAGCTGCCCGTTTCGTCGGGGTGTTCGACCATCTCGACCTCGCCGCCGAATGCCCGCACGAGATTGGCATTCGTCTTCGGTGTCTTCGGATCGAGCACGCAAATGAAGCGATAGCCGCGCGTGGCGCACAGCATCGCCAGCGCGTGTCCCATGTTGCCGGACGTCGATTCGACGATCGACCAGCCCGGCTTGAGGCCGTGGTCGCGCTCGGCCTGGCGCAGCAACTGAAGCGCGCTCCGGTCCTTGACGCTGTTGCCGGGGTTGTAGCACTCGAGCTTTCCGTACACGCGGATTTTCCTGTGCTCGTTCGACAGGCTTTTCAGATACAGCAGCGGCGTATCGCCGATCAGTTCGACAAGGCTGTTTGCGTACATTCGAAATCTCCGACCAGCGGGTTGGCATTGGCTTGCGCGTCGTTCGCGAGTGGCACGACGCGATCGGCCGCGTGGGATCCGGCTTGCTGCCACAGTGCGACTTTAGTGATCGATGCCCCGGGCCTGTAACTGTCCGAACGGGCATCGGAAGGCTCGTGCGTCACAGTTCGCCCGACTCCATTTCCATCTCCATTTCGACACGGTCGGCCGCCGGGACGATTCGCAGTCTCGGATGCGGCAGTGCGTCGGCTGTCACGGCCGGAGCGTCGACGAAAGTGCCGACGAGCCTTGCGAGGAGCGCCGCATTCTGATGAACCATGTGATGACTGCCGCCTTGAAGCTCGACCTGGATCGGACGAAGCTGTGCCGACGTAATGGCTCGCGCGCGGATCGCGCACGTCATTTCGTCGTATTCCCCGGTCACGAGCAGCGCAGGGATGCCGGCGATCGACGCGTCGCGTTCGGCCTCGATGCGGTGCGCGCGGAAATTCAGCAATTGCCCGCTGTACTCGATCATGTTCGCCGCCGACACGAACGGCGCGTGCAGCCAGTGACGGGTCGCCGAATCGGGCAGCGCGAACATCGACGCATGGCCGCCTTCGAGCGCGTCGTTTCGCGCCCGCTTGTCCAGAAGCCCCGTCATCGATCTGGCCATGCTGTCCGCGGCCTTCGGCATGCGCGCGACGAGCGAGCACATCGTGTTGAGATTGTTTTCGTAGGCGCTGTCCGCGCCGTCGTAGTCCTGAGCGCCGGCAAACGACGGGGCGATCAGGCTCATCGACGCGATGCGGCCGGGCAGGGCGCGGGCGAGCGCCAGCGCATATCGGGCGCCCCCGCACCAGCTCGCGACATGAATCGCGTCGATTCCGTCCACGTCGAGCAGTTCAGTCACGCTTCGCGCATAGCGCTCAGGCGCATCGGGGCCCGAATAGTACGCGCGTGTCAGTCCTGCGTCGGCCGGTGCATCGTCGGCGTCGTCCGCCAGATAGAGCGAGAAATCCGGCGCCAATCCGGCCGCGAAGTCGTGCCATACGTCGTGCGGGATGCCGAATGCGTTGATCAGCAACATGGCGCGGGGGCCGCGCCCGGCACTCAGGTACGCGTGCCCGCTGCCGGTCGTGATCCGGCGCGCGGACGGCAGGTCGACAAATCGGGGCGCGTCGCGCCGTTCGTGCCGGGCGGCGTGAGCGGCGACGCGCGCGGCGATCCGGCCCTGCCAGTCGAAGCCGTCGCAGCGCAGTCGGTGAGACGGGATGCCGGGCGGCGGCACGTGCGCGCCGTCCGCGTACCCGAGCAACCGTTCGGCATGCTTCAGATTCGTTTCGAGCAGCGCGAGAACGGCGTCCGCTTCGGCCTCGGCAGCATCGGTTCGGGTCGGAATCGGCACCCGTCGCGCGACGGTTTCGGCGAGTTCGCGCCACGCAATGCGCCGCTCGCCATGCACGACGTGAAGGCCGGGCGACGCTTCCGTCGCAAGCCACGCAAGTACGGCTTCAGCCGTCAGCAGGCAAGCCGCGCCGGCAGCGTCGGCAGGCAACGCCAGCGGCGCTTGCTCGAAGTACGTATCGATACGGCGGCGTACTTCGAACACGGTGTCGGCAACCGCGTCGGCGAGCGTGTCGACGGACGATAGCGATGACGCGTCCGCGTCGCCGAAGGCCGTCGTGCCATCGGCGAGCGCATCGCCGAGCACGACGATGCATGCGTTCGCGACGGATGCCGCCGCGACGTCGAGCGCGGCCGAAAGGGTTCGGGGCAACGACGCGAATTCGCGTGTGCGACGAAGGTCGGGATCGTCGATCACGATGGCGAGCCGCCCGGAACCGGATGCGTTCAATGCCTCGCGCAGTTTCGCGAGGCGCGCGTACGTGCCCGTCGTCGCATTGCCGTCGGACGCCGCGCGGCCCGCGCCGGCCGCCGCGCGCAGCGCGTCGAGGTCGCCGGCATCCAGCAGGCAGACGCGGCCGTAGCCGCCGGCCGACGGCATCATGCGTGCATCGAGCGGATGATCGTTCATCGTCATCTCGTTACGCTTTCACGGACAACAGCGTTTCCACCAGATCGACCGCGTCGCCGATGGTTTCGAGGTTCGCGACCTGTTCCGTGTGCGATGCAAAGCTGACGCCGAGCCGATCCTCGGTCAGCGCCATCAGCGACAGCAGCGAAATCGAATCGAGCATCAGATCCGATGTGAGCGACGTTTCCCGCGTCAGCATGTCCGGCGCGATATCGAGCGCGGCAATCTGCGGAATCAGTTCGGTAAGCGTAGCGAACACGGTCGCGTGATCGTCCATCGGATTCTCCAAGTGCCGTAGGGGTTCCGCTTTATAGCGTCATGCCATCGCACTGCCTACCTGCACTGACGTACAGGGTTGGCGTACAGGCGAGACACTCGCCCGAACGGACAGGTTTCAGCCTTGAAAGCCGCCATTACATTGCCGGTTACCTCACCGACAGGGAACGATCATGACCCTCACTAACGAAGCCGTGCTGATGGACAAAGCGACGTTTTCCCGCGCGTTGCGCGACACGCTGGACGAGCAGCTCACGCTCGATCATCCGATCTTCGCGGAGTTGTTCACGCCTCAGAAAAACTGGCGGTTGCTGAAGATCATCACGCTCGAGGGATACCAGATCACCCGGTACTTTCTCGAGTACATCGAGAATCTGTACTTCCGCTGCCCGTTTCCCGACCACAAGCGCCGGCTGCTGTACAACCTGTTCGAAGAGGAAACCGGGCGCTTCTCGAAAACGAAGAACCATGTCGAGCTCATGGAAGACTTCATTCGCGCGCAAAACATCAGCGACGAGGAGCGCGATGCATGGACGCCGTCCGCGGCCACGCGTGAACTGATCGACTATCGCCTCGAGAACTGCAAGGGCGAGGGCACCTACCATATCGGCGCCGCCGCGGTGATGATCGCGAGCGAAGGGCAGAGCCTGGAAACCCGCGCGGGCGACGCGCGCCACTCCATTCTGGCGAAGTGCTACGGGCTCACCGAGGAGGACACGCGGTTTTTCTCGGTTCACCAGAAAGAGGACGTCGCGCACGTCGCCGAGGGCATCTCGCTCGTGACCGACCTGTGCACGACCGCGCAGATGCAACAGGAAGCGCTGTTCGCGGTGCGCCACACGTGCAAGCTGTTCTGGAACATGTACGAGAGCGCCGCGCAAAAGTACTACGCGTCCGCGGAGGGCGTCGCGCACGCTTGACGGGAAAACGCCGATGATGACCTTCGATGATCTCGTCGCGCGTTTGCGCGGCAGCAGTCATACCCTGACCTTCGTCGACGACAAGGGCGCCGAAACCGTCCGGACCTTTCACGACCTGTTCGAGGACGTGCTCGCCACGGTCGAGCGCGGCAAGGCGATCGGCCTCGTACCGGGCGCGCGCGTCGGCATCGCGGCGCCGAACGGCTATCCGTGGATGGTGTGGGATCTCGCGTGCATCGAGCTCGGCTGCGTGTCGGTCGCTTTCCCGAACGACGGCCTGCCCGACACGTGCGGCGCGTTGATCGAGCGCTACCGGCTGAGCGCGCTGGCCGTCGACGCACGATGGCTCGATGCCGCCGAGACGATCGGCGGGCGGATCGTGGACATCGATCCGGCCCGCCGCGGCGATTCGCACACGCGTATCGAGCCGGTGCGGGTCGAGCATGTGCCCGATACCCATTCGCTCGTGTTCAGTTCAGGCACGACGGGCAGGACCAAGGGGCTCGTGATGAGCCGCGGCGGCACCGCGCACCTGCTCGGTCTGTATGGCGACGCATTCGGCGTCGTGCCCGGCGAGCGATTCCTGACGTTCCTGCCGTTCGCGAACTATCAGCAACGGATGACGTACTACTTCTGCCTGTATCACGGGATCGATCTCGTGTCGGTGCCGTTCCACGGGCTCTTTCCGGGGCTCAAGCGGCACCGGCCGACGTTCGTGATCGCGCCGCCGGTGCTGTACGAGACGCTGCATACGCTGGCGCGCGCGGCTGCCGGACCCGGCAGCGACGCATCGACGCTCGCCGAGCGGCTGAGCGCGCTGACCGGCGGCAACATCCGCTACATGGTCACCGGGATGGCGCCGATCAAGCGCGCGGCGCTCGATTTCTTCTGGGATTGCGGGATCGAGCTGTACGAGGCATTCGGGATCACCGAAGCCGGCATGGTCGCGTGGAACAAGCCGGGACAGGTGCGCGTCGGTACGGTCGGCCAGCCGGCCGAGCCCGGCAGCGTCTCGTTGCTGGAAGACGGCGAAGTCGTCGTCACGCGAAACGCCCTGCTGTCGCTCGGCTACTTCGATGCGCCGGAAGAGGATAGTCGCGCGACCTTCATCGCACCGAACGCGGTCGCGACCGGCGACATCGCCGAGTTCGACGGCGACGGTTTTTTGCGCGTCGTCGGCCGCAAGAAGGACGCGATCATCACGAGCAACGGCGAGAAATTCCATCCCGAGCCGATCGAAGCGCTGCTGTATCGCGATCCGCGTGTCGAAGTAGCCGTCGTGATGGCGGGCCCGCAGGCGGGGCTCAGTGTCGTGATCGCGACGCGCCGGCCGGACGATCCCGAAGTCACCGACGCGCTGCGCGAGCTCGTCCGTGCGGTCAACGGCACGCTGCCGGCACAACGGCAACTGGTGAAGGTGATTTTCACCGACCGCGCATTCGACGTCGAAAGCGGATTGCGCACGCGCAACCTCAAGCTCAATCGCCGCGCGATCGCGGACGCATTCCTGCGAGACGCGTGAGATCACACCCGTGCGCGGGCTGCCGCGGTCGCGCGGCGGCTCGTACGGACCTCATTCTGGACACACCATGACGACGCATCCGAATCCGAACGTGTTTCAGATGGAAGTCGAACCGACCTCCATCATCGAGACCCTCGCCCATCACACCGAGCGGGACCCCGATCGTGTCGCGCTGACCATCCTGCGCGACGGCGAAGCGATCGAAAGCGAAAGCACGTTCGGCGATCTGCATGCCGGCATGATGCGGGTTGCGCGCGGACTCGCGCAACTGACCGAGCCGGGCGCGCGCGTGCTGCTGCTGTTGCCGACGAGCGCCGAGTTCGTCTGCACCTTCTATGGATGTCTGGCATCGGGGCGCGTCGCCGTGCCGGCCTATCATCCGCAACAGGTACGCAAGGTCGCGCAGTGGGCCAAGCTGCACGCGATTGCCGACAATTGCGGCGCGACGCTGATCGTCGCGCCGGCGACGTCGATCGCTACGCTTGAGACCCTGCGCACGACGCAGCAGCTTTTCACCGGCTGCCGGCTCGTCACGTACGAGGCGCTCGTCGAGGCGGGCGCGCGGGATACGTCGGCGTTGCCGCGCCTGCCGGCGTCGGACGATATCGCGTTCCTCCAATACACGTCCGGATCGACGGGCACGCCGAAGGGCGTGATGATCACGCACGGCAACATCATCGACAATCAACGGTCGATCGCCACGCTGATGCAGCATGATCGCGACACGCGCATGCTGTCGTGGCTGCCGCTCTATCACGACATGGGACTGTCCATGCCGTTGCAGCTCGCGTCGATCGGGCTGTCCGTCGTGCTGATGTCGCCCGTGGCGTTCGTCCAGCAGCCGGGCCGATGGTTGCGCGCGATTTCCGCGCACCGTGCGACGACGTCCGGCGGGCCGAATTTCGCGTATGCGCTGGCCGCCGCCGCGCTCAACGGAACCGACGACGGGGCGCGGCTCGATCTGTCCAGCTGGCGCGTCGCGTTCTGCGGCGCGGAGCCGATTCATCGCCAGACCGTCACCGATTTCATCGACGCCGCACGCCCGCACGGCTTCGCGCCCGGGTCGTTCTATCCGTGCTACGGGATGGCCGAGGCGACGCTGATCGTATCGGGCGTGCCGTGTGGCGAAGGCGCCTACTATCTGGACGTCGATAACGTGAAGCTCGCCGCGGGCATCGTCGAACCGGTTCGGCCCGGCGACGCGAACGCGAAGAGTCTCGTGTCGTGCGGCGGCACGCCGCCCGGCACCGAAATCCGGATCGCAGGCCCCGATGGCCGGCCGGTGGCCGACCCGAACGGTGTCGGCGAGATCTGGGTACGCGGCGGCGCGATCGGCGTCGGCTACTACGGCAACCCTGAAGCGACGCGCTCGACGTTCGGCGCGCACTTCGACGACGAACCCGGCGCCGAACCCGACGCACGTCCGTTCCTGCGCACGGGCGACCTGGGCGCGATCGTCGACGGCCGCCTGTACGTGACCGGCCGCGTGAAGGACATGTTGATCGTTCGCGGGCGCAACCTGTATCCGCAGGATATCGAGGCGTGCGTGCAGGACGCCGTGCCGGCGTTGCGCCGCGGGTGTGGCGCCGCCGTATCGGTGCAGGCGGACGGGGAAGAGAAGCTCGTGATCATCCAGGAAGTCGGTCGCACCGCGCGCCGGACGATGGATCTCGACGCAACGCTGCGCGCGATGGTGGTCGCGATCGGCGAGGACTTCGGCGTCACGCCGCACGCGATCGTGCTGGTCGAACCGGCGACCATCGAAAAGACCTCCAGCGGCAAGATCGCGCGCGCGCTGTGTCGCCGTGCGTACCTGCAAGGCGAGTTGCGCGCCGTCGCCAGCTGGACCGACGGCGCCTATGCGAAGGATGCCGGCGCTTCGCGGGACGGCGCGGTGGCGCCGACCGTTTCCCCGGCCTCGACCCTTTCCGGACCGATGCTGCTCGAGCGCGAGATCGCGGACCGTATCGTACGGATCGTCGCCGAGCGGCTCAGGATCGCCGAGACGCAGGTGTCGCGCACGGCCGCATGGGTCGAGATGGGATTCGATTCGATGAGCGCGCTCCAGTTTTCGTTGAAGGTGCAGCACGCGATCGGGCTGACGTTCGACGCGGCCGTGCTGTGGGACTGTTCGAACGTCGAGCAGCTTGCGGCGCACCTGGCGCGGATGCAGGGCGCGGCGGATGCGTTGCGATCGAGCGACGCGCCTGCGTCGGCCGCCCCGCACGCGGGTTCCGCGCCGGTCGACGGCGGCGCCGAGGCGCCGCACACCGCGGAGCAGCTTGCGGCGCTCTCCGACGAGCAGGCCGAAGCGCTGCTGCTCAAAGCGCTGCAGCGCTGAGCGCATCCCCCGGCAGTCCCGTTCCGCGAACGTCTGGAGTTGTACACATGATCGAGTCCAATCGGGCGCCTGCCGCGCCCCTTACCCCCGTGAAGCAGGCGCTGCTGAAGATAGACGCGCTGCAACGCGAACTCGCGCAGACGCGCAGCGCGATGAACGAGCCGATCGCCATCGTCGGCATGGGCTGCCGCCTGCCCGGCGGCGCGGATTCCGCCGACGCGCTCTGGTCGATGCTCGCGGCCGGCACCGACGCCGTCGGCCCCGTGCCGGCCGACCGATGGACCGATGCGGTCTACGATCCGCGGCCGGGCCGTCGCGACACGAGCTACAGCAGGCATGGCGGGTTCATCGACGACGTCGATCGTTTCGACGCGGGATTCTTCGGCGTGTCGGAGCGCGAGGCCCCGCACATCGATCCGCAGCAGCGGCTGCTGCTCGAATGCACGTGGCGTGCACTCGAAGACGCCGGCTTTTCGCGAGAAACGATCGCGTCGTACCGAACCGGCGTGTTCGTCGGCTCGTCGGTCGACGACTACGCGCGTGTCAGCGAGAGCGTGTCGGGCGACGCGCTCAGCTATGCGCAGACGTCGCTCGGGACCGCGCGGCCGTTCGCGGCCGGACGCATTTCCTATCTGTTCGGATTTCATGGCCCGGCGCTGCATCTCGACACCGCGTGCTCGTCGTCGCTCGTCGCCGTTCATCTGGCGTGCCACAGCCTGCGCACCCGCGAGTCCGATGTCGCATTCGCGGGCGGCGTCAACCTGATGCTGTCGCCGGAGATGACGATCGCGCTGAGCGAGCTTCAGGCGCTGTCGCCGAGCGGTCGCTGCCGGACCTTCGACGCGGCCGCCGACGGCTACGTGCGCGGCGAAGGCTGCGGCGTCGTCACGCTGATGCGGCTGTCCGACGCGCGCGCGCAGGGCAGGCCGATCCGGGCGGTGATCCGCGGCTCCGCCGTCAATCACGACGGGCGCAGCAACGGGATGACGGCACCGAACGGCCGTGCGCAACGCGACGTGATCCGCGAGGCGCTCGAGCACGCCGGCGTATCGCCGGCCGACGTCGATTACGTCGAGGCGCACGGCACCGGCACGCCGCTCGGCGATCCGATCGAGCTGCGTGCGCTCGAGGACGTGTACTGCCGAGATGCGAATCGCACCGGCGACCTGTACGTCGGCAGCATCAAGACGAATATCGGGCACCTCGAGTCGGCCGCCGCGGTCGCCGGGCTGATGAAAGTCGTTTGCGCGCTGCAAAAGGGCGAACTGCCGCGGCACCTGCATTTCGATACGCCGACCGCGCACGTCGACTGGCATGCCAACCGCATTCGCGTCGCGACCGAGCATGCGGCATGGCCGTCGTCGCGACCGGGCCGGCGCGTGGCGGCGATCAGCTCGTTCGGCATGAGCGGCACGAACGCGCATCTGATCGTCGAGGCGTGGGAGGAGGCGCGCGCCGCGGAACCCGATGCGGACGTCGCGCCAGCCGGGCACGCGCGTCACGACATCTGGCCGTTGTCCGCACACACGGCGCCGATGCTGAAGCAGACGATCGAAGACTGCGCGGCGCACGTGCGGGCACACGCATCGTTGGCGCCCGACGCGGTGGCCAGCGCGCTGCGCGTCGCGCGCGACAGTCATCGACATCGCGTGGCGATCGTCGCGGATTCTCGCGACGCGCTGCTCGATGCGCTGTCGGACGCGGCGCGGGCCACGGCCGTCTTGGGCGGGCAGCCCGGCGGCGCGCGCGACCGCCTTGCGTTCCTGTTTACCGGCCAGGGCGCGCAGCGCGCCGGGATGGCTCGGCAGCTCTATCGGGATTTCGCGCCGTTTCGCGACGTATTCGACGCGTGCGACGGTCATATCGAGGCGCAAGGAGAACTGTCGCTCGCGGACGTGCTGTGGGGCGACCATCAGGACCGGATAGACGATACGCGTCACACGCAGCCGGCGATGTTCGCGCTCGAAGTCGCGCTCGCGCGCTTGTGGATGCACTGGGGCGTCGTGCCTGACGTCGTGATGGGCCACAGCATCGGCGAGTACGCGGCTGCGTGCATCGCCGGTGTGTTCTCGATCGAGGACGGCTGCCGCCTCGTGGCGGCGCGCGGGCGCTTGATGGATACGCTCACCGCGCCGGGCCGCGCGCTCGCGGTGTTCGCCAGCGTGCGTCACGTTGCCGATGCCGTGCGCGACTACCCCGGACGGGTCGCGATCGCCGCGGACAACGCACCGGAGAGCGTGCTGGTGTCGGGCGACCCGGACGCCATCGAATCGATCGCGCGGCTGTTCGCGTCGCGCGGCATCGCGACGAAGGCGCTGGCGGCATCGCGCGCATTCCATTCGCCGCTGATGGAGCCGATGCTGGCCGAATTCGGCGCGGTCGCCGCGACCGTGCGGTATCGCGCGCCGGCGATTCCGATCGTGTCCAACGTGACGGGGCGATTCGAGGTCGAGCGTCTGTGCGACCCCGCGTACTGGGTCGAGCATGTCCGGGCCACGGTGGCCTTCCGCGCGGGTGTCGGCGCGCTCCTCGACGACAAGGTGACGACGCTCGTCGAGATCGGGCCCGGCAAGACGCTTTCGAGCCTCGTCACCGCATGCATGGCGGAGCGGGCAGACCGTGACAACGTGATCGCGCTGCCGTCGATGAACAGCGACGGGCGCGAGACCGAGCAGTTGTTGCGCGCATTGGGCCATGTCTACATGTGCGGCCGTCGTGTCGACTGGCACGCATACGAGCGCTCCCGCACCGGTGTGCCGATGCGGCAGGCCGCGCGCCGCGGCGTGCTGCCGCCGTACCCGCTCGAAGCATCCCGTTACTGGGTGAATGCGCGGGAGCCGGCGCAGCGGGCGCACGTGCTGACGCGCGCGGCCGACCTGCGTCGGGCCGCCGATCGCGGCGTGCTGGGCCGGCGCCTCGCGATCCCGGGATCGGACCCGCGTCGCTACGAGAGCCAGGTGTCCGATCGGCATCTGCCGTTTCTGGGCGGGCACCGGGTGCACGGGCAACTCGTTTTCCCGGCGGCAGGGTTCGTCGAGGCGCTGCTCGATGCCGCATCGCGACGCGATGGCGCCGACGCGGCATCCGCGGCCGGCCGCTGGCTCGTCGCGCAAGCGGTGTCGTTCGATCACGCGCTCACGCTGGAGCCGGGCAAGGCGGTGACATTCGGCACCGTCGTGCACGCGGCCGGTGCCGAACAGCCGGGCGACGAAGGCGCGCGGATCGACATTCATGCGTGTCACGACACGGCCGCCGCCGAGCCCGAATGGACGCTGCAATGCGCCGCGCGGATCGGGACGGCGCACGTCGTCCCCGACGTGCCGGCGCTCGACGCATGGCGCGCGCAATGCCGCGACGCGTTGCCCGTCGACGGCTTCTACGCGCGCTTGCATGCGACCGGCCTCGCGTATGACGGCGCGTTTCGCTCGATTCGCGCGCTGTCGCGAGGCGGCGATGCGGCGCTGGTTCGAATCGACATGGAGCCGGATGGCACGGACGACCTCGTCCGCATCGTTCATCCGGCGCTGCTCGACAATGCGTTTCAGGCCGTCGCGGGCGCGCTGTGGGATGCGGAGCTGAACACCGCCTTCGTGCCGATCGGCATCGAACGAATCGCCTGCTTGCCGATGGCCGGCGTGCGGGCGGCGTGGTGCGCGGTGCGAGCCCGGGTGAAGCGAAGCCTGGCCACCGCGGATCTCTGGTTATACGACGACGCGGGCTGCTGCATCGCCGTCGTCTCCGGACTGCGGCTGATGGCCGTCGACCCGCGCCGATTTCAACCGGCCGCGCGGCCTGTCGCGCTGAACACGCTCGTCTGGCGCCCGCTTGCGCTCACGCATGAAGCGGCCGGCGCACGCGCGAACGTCGTGCTGATCGGCAACGGTTCCACACTGGATGCGATGCTGCCGCGTGCATGTGACGGCGCTGGCGACGCATGTGCGATCGCGGCGCTGCCGGCCAACGACCCGTTCGATGGAGAGGACGGCGCCCGGCGCATTCGCGCCGCGCTCGACGAGGTGCTCGCAGGCCCGGATGCGCGACCCACCGTGCTGCTCTACACGTGGCCGTCAATCGACGATGCGACATCGGAAGACGAGCTCGCCGCTGTCGGCGCAGCTTACCGGCGCTTCGCGAACGTCTGGCGCGAAGTGCAGTCGGCCCGCTGGCCGGAGGGCCCGCCGACCGTATGCATCGTGACCCAGGCGGCGCAGCGCGTGCCGGGCATCGACGTGCGTGTGTCGCCGTTTCAGGCGGCCGCCTGGGGCATCGCCCGCAGCCTGATGCACGAGAGCGGCGACATGCCGGTGTTGGCGGTCGATCTGCCGGCGCCGGATGCGACGTCGTGCGCGAGCGCGCTGGCTGCGCTGGCGGGCGCCGCGCAGAGCGGCGAGACGCAGTTCGTGTCGCATGGCGACGCCGTATACGTCCCGCGGCTCGTCGCACGCGACGCCGGCGCGGCGCAACCGCTCGCGCGCGGCGCCTATCTGGTGACGGGCGGGCGCGGTGCGATCGGCACGCGGGTGATCGAGCAGTTGATCCGCAACGGCGTGCCCAAGATCGTGTCGGCCAGCCGTCAGTTGCCCGCCGACAGCGAACGCGCACGGCTGGCCTCGATCGCCGATGCGCACGGCACGATCGTCGAATTCGTGGCGGCCGACGTCGCCGCGGCCGCCGACGTCGACGCGCTCGTCCATGCGCTCGAGGCGGATTCCGCGCATCCGCTCGTGGGCGTCCTGCATGCGGCGGGCATGCTGGATGACGGCCTGCTTGCCACCCAGCCGATGACCGACGTATTGAAGGTGCTCGCGCCGAAAGTCGCGGGAACGTTGAATCTGCATCGCGCGACCGCGCATCTGCCGCTGCGGCACTTCGTGTCGTTTTCGTCGATCGTGGCCTGCATCGGCTCGCCGGGACAATGTGCGTACGCCGCCGCGAACGCCTACGTGGACGCGCTGACGGCGTTGCGCAACCAGGACGGCCTGCCCGGACACACGATGAACTGGGGCCTGTGGGGCGGCAACGGGATGGTCGATCAGCTCGACGCGCGGCAACTGCGCCGCATCGCATCGTTCGGCCTCGAGCCGATCGAGCCGGACGTCGCCTTGCGCCTGTTCGACACGCTGGTGGCCGAGCCCGACGGGCAGACGCAGATCTGGAGCGTGGACGTCGATACGTTGATCAAGCGCAGCCCGAGCCGGGCGATGGGGACGCTGTTGTCCGCGCTCGTGCCGCCGGCGCCGCCGGCGAATCGCCCGGCCGGTGCCGGCTCCGACTTGCGCGAGCGCATGGCGGGGTTGCCGGACGACGCGCGCATGCAGGTGCTGCGCGGATACCTGACCGATGCGATCGCCGCGACCCTGCATACGTCGACCGAGCGGATCGCGCCGGATATCCCGCTGATCGAGCTCGGGCTCGATTCGCTGATGGCCGCGGAATTCCGCAATGCATTGCGCGGCGAGCTGGGCGTCGACGTCCCGTTCGGACGATTGCTCGAAGGCGCGACCATCGACGACGTCGTGCGCACGATCGTGGCGACGCTCGATCGCGGCGAGCCGCGGGCGCTCGATGGCACATCGCCGCCGCGGGCCGCGGACCGGATCGACGTGGTGTCCGCAGAAGCGACGTTCGGCGTGGAAATGGAAGGAGGAGAGCTGTGAGCTCGATCGAATTCATCAACGAACTGGCCGGGCGCGGAATCGAGCTGTGGACCCAGGACGGCAAGCTGCAATACAAGGCGCCGAAGGGCGCCGTGACACCTTCGCTCGTCGACGAGCTGAAGACCCACAAGGCGACGCTCATCGCGCTGCTCGAGCAGTTTGCGGGAACGGCGGGCACCTACCCGCTTTCGTTTGCGCAGAAGTCGCTCTGGTCGCTGCATCAGCTCAATCCCGACAGCGCGGCATACAACGTGACATACGCGACGCGCCTCGACGACGACGTCGACATATCCACGCTGCGCCGCTGCGTCGACTATCTGATCGCACGCCACCCGATCCTGCGCACCGCGTACCGCGTGATCGACGGCGAGCCGCGTCAGCAGGTAGGGTCGCAGGCGCGCGCCCAGTTCTCGGTCGATCGCGTGTTCGTGGCCGACGAAGCCGCGATCCGCCGGTGGATCGACGAGGAGTCGAATCGCCCGTTCGACCTGACGCAGTCGCCGATCCGGCTCAAGCTGCTGCTGAACGAACACGACGGCGCCGACGCGATTCGCGTGGTGCTGCTGTTGAACGTTCACCACATCGCCGCCGATTTCTGGTCGCTCGAGATCCTGCTCAACGAGCTGCGCGCGCTTTACCGGCTCGCCTGCGCGGGAGAGCCGCTGAAATTGCCGCCGCTGCCGATGCAGTACAAGGATTGTGTCGAACACGAGCGCGCGCGGCTCGACGGGGCGGACGGCGAGCATCTCGCGGCGTTCTGGCGGCGCGAGCTGGCACACGGATTTCCGGTGTTGAGCCTGGCGACCGACCGGTTGCGCCCGCCGCGCAAAACCGAGCATGGCCGCATCTACGACCGGCCGCTCGGAGTGGCGCTTTCGCATCAGGTGCGCGACACGGCCAGGCTGCTGCGGGTGACACCGTACATGCTGCTGCTCGCCGTCTATCAATTGCATCTTCACCTTCATACCGGGCAGGCGCGATTGATGATCGGCGCACCGACTTCCGGGCGCAATGCGCCGGGCAGCGAAAGCGTGGTCGGTCATTTCGTGAACACGGTCGTGCTCGCGTGCGAAGTCTGGCCGGACGATTCGTTCGACGCGCTGCTGCGACGCACGCGCGACATGATGCTGCGCGTGCTCGATCACCAGGATTATCCGTTTCCGCTGCTGGTCGATGCACTGCGTCCGGCGCGCGATCCGAGCCGATCGCCGATCTACCAGGTGATGTACAACTGGAACCAGGCTCGCGGCGATTTCGCGGCCGAAGGCGGCAGCGGCGCGCCGTTCTATCGCGAACGCCTCGCCGCATCGAGCACCGGTACGCGTGGCGCGACACACGACCTGACGCTCAACGTGCAGGATCTCGGCGACGACTATCTGACCGCCTGGACGTTCAATACGGATCTGTTCGACATCGGAACGATCGAGCGATTCGCGCGCCAGTATGCGCACCTCGTGGGACAGGTGGTGGCCGACGCGAGCCGTCCTTTGCACCAGTACGCGCTCGCGGCCGAGCCTGTCGACGATGCGCGAAACCGCATTGCCGCGGCCGATGCGTTCGTCGGCCGCGCCGGTTGCGCCGAATCCGATATGACGCAGGATGCATCGCGCGTGGTCTGGCAATTCGACGATCGCGCGATCCGCCACGGCGAGATTCACGATGCCGTGCGCGCCGTTCGTGCGCAACTGGATGCCGCCGGGATCGGTGTCGGCAAACGTGTCGAACTCCGGATGCGCAGTGTCGCCGAGCGCGCGGTCGCGTTGCTCGCGATCCGCGCCGTCGGCGCGTGCCATACCGTGTCGGGCGACACGGCCGACGCCGTGTGCCGCGGGCGTGGCGACGGCTGGTCCGGCTGGGAGATCGACGCGATCGACGTGGTGCATGCGCGCGATGTCGCCGCGCCTGGCGACGGCGTTGCCGCGGGCGAAGCGTCGGCGGTCGAGCCGCTGCTCGACTATGTCGGTCAATTGCTCCATCTCGACGCCCACGCAACGGTGCTCGTTCCGCATGGCGCGCATGGCGGGCTGTCGGCAGCGGCGCTGGCCCGGGCCGTGGTGGTCGGCGGCGCGGCGCGACTGTCCGGGCGGGCGTCGATCGAAGCGCTTGCTTCCGGCGATCCGGCGCTCGCGAAGATCGCGTACGCCGAACTCGACCGCTTGCTCGCGGACGGCCCGTCGCTCATCCTGCCGTCGCTTCTGTTGCAGCGTGCCGATGTTGCCGGCATCGGGCGAGCACGCGCGCTCGTGGCTTACGGCGAGCATCCGCACCCGCTAACGTCGTTCGCCGCAACCAGCCGGGCACCCACAGCGGCGTACTTCGTCCCGGTGCGGTGCGCGGACGCCGGTTCGGCGCTGTGCGCGTTCGCGGCGGGGCCGGCAGGCTGGCAATTGCTGGCGCCGTCGTATCCGGGGCGCATTGCGTTCGCGCTCGGCGCGTCCGGTACGTTCGCCGACGATCGTCAGGCCGGAACACTGCATTTCTTCGACGGCGCGTCCGTCCGCGCGTCGGTTGGGGGAGCTTCAATCGAAACCGCGCCACCGGACCGGATGCTGATACCCACCGGCGTGCCGGTCGTCCGCCGCGGCGACGCCCTGCTGTGCGCGGATCCTTCGCTACGGGTCGCGCATCACCGGCCCGTGCCTATCGAGATCGGCACGGTCGAGCAGGCCATCTCCGCGGTCCCCGGCGTGGCCGCCGTCGCATGCGCGTGCGTCGTTCAGGACACACAGGAAATGCTGGTCGCCTATCTCGTCGCGGATGATGGCCACGCGGATGCGCATGCACTCGAAAACGCGGTTCGTTCGGCATTGAAGCATGCGTTGCCGGATTCGATGCACCCTGACGCGATCATGGTGCTCGACCGGCTGCCGCTCGACGCGGGCGGCGCACTCGATGCAAGCGTGCTTCCGCCGCCTCGCGCGCGCGAGCGGGGCGACCGTAGCGCGTCGACCGACATCGAACGCAAACTCGCCGCGATCTGGGCCGACGTTCTCGGCCAGCCGTCGGTCGGCGTCGATCAGGACTTCTTCGAATTGGGCGGCGATTCGATTCTCGCCGCGGTCATCGTATCGCGGGCCGCGCTCGACGGCATGTACTTGAAGCCGCAGGACATCTTCCTGCATACGACCGTGGCGGGTCTGGCGACGGTGGTGCGCGAGACGCCGGGTCTCGACGTCGATCAGGGGCCCGTGCATGGCGAGACGGTGCTCGGTCCGGCGGCGCAATGGTTCGTCGAGCGCGTCGACGTCGATCGGTCGCACTTCAACCAGGCGCTGCTCGTTCCGCTCGGGGAGACGCCCGACGCGAACATCATGGCCGAGGCGCTCCGCGTCGTCGTGCGCCATCACGACGTGCTGCGCTCGCGTTTCGTCGCGCACGGCGACGGGATGCGGCACGCGTTTGCCGGCGACAGCGGCGCCGAGACCGTCGATTTTGCGATCGTTCCGTGTATCGACTCGGCCGGCCGGCATTGCGAACGCACGTGGCGCGCGGCGATCGACGCGGCGCAGAGCGGCCTCGACCTCGAGGGCGGCCGGCTCATGGCGGTCAGATGGCTCGAAAGCACCGGCGTGTCGAGCAGCCGGCTACTGATCGTCGTCCATCACATGGCGATCGACGGCGTGTCCTGGAGCATCCTGCTGCAGGATCTGGCCGATTGCTATCTGCGGCTGCGTGCCCGCACGGCGGCGGCGTTGCCGCCGAAGACGACCTCCGTGAAAGCATGGGTCGAACAGTGGCTTGCCCTGGCGCAGGGCGATGCGCTCGACGACGATCGTCGCTACTGGCGAAGCGTGAACGCACGGGTGCGCGACGTGCTGGCCGGGCCGAAGCGAGTCGCGCTGATGCGTCACGGGCTGACCTCGATCGTTCAGCATGCTTATCAGGAATCGTCGCTCAGTTGCGCGATCACGCTCGATGCCGATCTGACGCACGCGTTTCGAACCACGGCGCCGCGTGCCTATGGAACCGACGCCAACGATCTGCTCATTGCGGCGCTGCACGCGGGCTTTCATGCATGGAGCGGCTGCGACGCGCTGCTGGTGGACGTCGAGGGGCACGGCCGGGACGCACTCGGCGACGCGGTCGACCTGAGCCGCACGATCGGCTGGTTCACGTCGATCTATCCGGTACTGATCGACACGCCGGCTACCGTCGCGGATCCGTCGAGGCTCATCAAGTCGGTCAAGGCACGACTGCGCGAGGTGCCGCGCAAGGGCGCGAGCTATGGCGTGCTCCGCTATCTCGACACGAAGCCGCAGGCTGGCGACGAGGCACTGACGTCGTTTCCGCGGGCGCCGATCCTGTTTACCTACCTCGGTCAACTGGAGCAATTGTCGGGGCCGTCGTCGCCGTTGTACGGCGGGCCGCCCGAACCGGCGCCCGGCATCCGCAGCCCGCGCCAGCGGCGCACGCACCTGCTGGACATCGTCGCGTACGTGTCGCGTGGCAGGCTGACCGTGGAGGCCGGCTTCTTCGGGGTGCCGGGCGTCGACGAAAGCATCGGCTGCCTCATGTGCCGCGTCGAGGAGGCGCTGACGACGCTGATTCGTCATTGCAGCGCCGACGGAGCGGGCGGCCTGACACCCGACGACGTTCCTCAACTCGATGTCGACCAGGATGCGCTTGACGCGCTGTTGAATGAAATCGACGCACTCGAGCGCTGAACGAGGCGGCGCGCGATACCGCGCGTTCGTCGAGCATGACCGCAACAGGAACTCAGGATGACCCGAAACGTCGACACGATTTACCCGCTCACGCCTCTTCAGCGAGGCATGCTCCACCATTCGAGACTCGATCCGGCCTCCGGCGTCTACGTCGAGCAATTTTCCTGTGTGCTGCACGGCTCGCTGGACCTCGAGCGATTCCGCGGCGCGTGGGAGACGGTCGTGCATCGCCACGACACACTCAAGACCTTGTTCATTCGCCTGCATGAAGAGCAACCGTTGCAGGTCGTCCGGCATACGGTCGGATTGCCGTTCGAGGTGATCGACTGGCGCGATCGGGCGGCCGACGAGCAAGCCAAGCGATTCGAACAGTTGCTGGCGAGCGATCGTGCGCGCGGCTTCGATTTCAGCGTCGCGCCGCTGATGCGCGTCACGCTGATCCAGCTCGGTCACGAGCGGCATCGATTCCTCTGGACCTATCACCACGCGATTCTCGACGGCTGGTCGATGCCCTTGCTGCTCGGCGAGGTCTTTCAGCGTTATTCACGCCCCGACACACCGCTTCCAGCGATCGCGCGCGACTATCGCGACTACGTCGCGTGGCTGCGCACACGGGATGGCGACGGTTCGCTCGACTATTGGCGCGATCTGTTGCGCGGCTATCGCACGCCGGCGGGATTCGCGCCGTCGGTATTTCCGGCGCCGGCAAGCGATGCCGCAGCCGGCGCCGAAGCGCGCCGCACGCGCTCGACGCGGGTCGAGACGATGCCGGCCGAATGGATGGAGACGGCCGGCCGGGCATGCCGCGTCGCCCGCGTGACGCTCAATACGCTGTGCCAGGGGGCGTGGGCGATGCTGCTCGCGCGCTACGGCGGCTGCAACGACGTCGTCGGCGGCATCGTCGTATCGGGGCGTGCCGCGGAGGTGGACGGCATCGAACGCATGGCCGGCTTGTTCATCAACACGCTTCCGTGGCGCGCGACGCTCGACGGCGAGCTCGATATGGCCGACTGGTTGCGACGCTTGCAGGCCGATACGCAACGGCTGGAACAGCATGCGCACAGCGCACTCACCGACGTATTGAAATGCAGCGAAGTGCCGCGCCAGCAATCGCTCTTCGACACGCTCTACGTATTCGAAAATTACCCGGGCCGCGATGCGTTCAATCGGCTCGCCGCGAGTTGCGGGTGGCGGATCGACGACCCGCGTGCCGTCGAGGAAACGAGTTACGCATTGGCGCTCGTCGTATTGCCGACGGATACGCTGACGTTCCAGTTGACCTACGATACGGTCCGATTCGATGCGGCGTTCATTGAGCGCATGGCTGCGCAATACCGCGGGCTACTTCAAATGCTGGTAGGCGCGACCCCGCGAAAAGTGGGCGATCTCGTGCTCGATGCAGGATCGTCGACGGGGGCCGGCAGGGCGTCCGACGCATCCGAACATGCGTCGATCGGCGGCGCGACGTTGTCGGCGCGGATTGCCGCGCATGCCGCTCGTGCGCCGGATCAAATCGCCTTTTCCCGTCTGGACGGCCGTCAGTCGCCGGTCGGTGCGCACGGCGTCACCTACGGAATGATCGCCGATCGCGTGCAGCGCGCCGTTCGCCAATGGCGGCGTTTCGGCTATCGGCCGGGCGAGCGCGTGCTGATCGCATGCGACGACCCCGTCTCCGGGCTGGTGTTGCTGCTGTCCGGGCTGGCGTATGGCGTCGATTGCGTGATGACCGACCCAAACCTGCCGTCGTCCGCGTTCGATGCGGTCGTCGATGGCGGTTGGTCGCCGGAACCGCTGCGAAGCTGCGTGACGACCGCGCAGCATACGCCGTTGACCGGTGTGATGTGTTACGTCTTCGACGAGCAGGACCCGATGTACGGGCAAATCGACGGTACGCTCGACGATCATTCGGAACCGGTGCAGGGTGCCTGTTCGTTGCTGCGGCGCGATGTCGATGGCGACTGGCGCGTCATCCGTTATACGCACGCACAACTGATCGAAGCCGCGCGCGCGTTCGAACGGACGTTACCGCCCGGCACGTCGCGCGATGTCGCGTTGGGCGAGGGGCCGCTGTCCCATACGGCATTGTGGGCGGTACTGGGCGCGCTGAGCGCCGGGCTGTCGGTGCATCAGCTCGCAAGCGCCGGCGATCCCGCGTTTCTGCCGCGAGCGGCGTCTCCGGATGCGCACTGGCACGGTATCGTCCTGAGTCCGGAGGCGACGCGTCACATCGTCTGCGCATCCTCCGCCCTGTCGGCCGGCGCGCTTCGCACCGACTGGGTCATGGCCGACGCACGCTCGCTGACGCGTGCGGACGCCGCGCGACTCGCCGAGCTCGCACCCCGCGCGCAACGCTTCCGGCAATTGTGCTGGCCCGCGTGGTCGCTTCCGCATGCGGTTTCATCGGCCGACGAATTCGATCGCTTCGAATCGGGCGTGGTGTCGGCGGATGAATCGGTGTTCGTCGCCGACACCCATCTGAACCGGGCCGGTACGGACGCGCTCGGTACGCTCGTCGTCTCGGGGCATTCGGTACCTGATTCGATGTTGCGCAACGGCAAGCCGGACCGTGGCAGCCTGACCGTCACGCGCGACGGTACGTGGCTGCGCACGACGCTTGGCGCGTGGCGGACGGAGCGCGGCTGTCATACGTGGCTGCCCGACCGGAGCGCATGTTCCGAGGAATGGACCGCGGACTGGCTGGATGTCGAAGCCGACATTGCACGGCGCACGGGTGTCGACGAGGTCGCGCTCGTGGAGCGGATCGCCGAAAGCGGAGAATGGGACTATGCGCTTTTTCATCAGGACGCGACGGCCGACGCCGCGGACATCGCGCGCCGGCTGGCCGGACAGCGCGGCGTGCCGGCACTGTCGGCCGGCGCGATCGTCGCGCTCGCCGCTTTGCCGCGTTCCGCGACAGGAAGGATCGACCGCGTCCGGCTCCTGTCCGGCGACGTCGAGGTGCGCAAGCACGATCGCCATGCGGCGCCTCGCGACATGGTGGAAACGGCGATTCACGGAATCTGGTGCGGGTTGCTCAAGCAGCAACGCATCGGCATTCACGACAATTACTTCGATCTCGGCGGGGATTCGCTGCAGGCAACCGTGATGCTGTATCAGATCGGCGAGCGGCTTCAGCATGCGATCGACATGGAAACGCTGCTCGCCGCGCCGACGATCGCCGGTCTGGCTGCCAGTATCGCGAACGGCAATGTGCGTCGCGATACGGCGATCGTCGATTTGCCGGGCGAAGCCCGGCTCGACCCGGCAATCGAGACACGGCAGCCGTATTCGTGGCGCCCTTATCGCACGGTGCTGCTCACCGGCGCGACGGGATTCCTGGGCGTGCACCTGCTTCATACGCTGCTCGCGACGACCGATGCACGCGTGATGTGCCTGGTTCGCGCCGACGAGCCAGCGGCGGGCGTACGGCGCATCGAGGCCGCGATGCAGTCGCATGGCTTGTGGGAAGCGCGGCACCGCGATCGGATCGTCGCCGTGCCGGGTGACCTTGCCGAGCCGAACCTCGGTTTGTCGGCGGCGGCATTCGACGCGCTCGCCGCTGAAATCGACGCGATCTACCACAACGGGGCGTTGGTCAACTTCGTTTATCCGTACGCGACGCTGAAGCAGGTCAACGTGCTGGCGACCCAGGACATCGTCAGGCTGGCGAGCCTGCATCGAGTGGCGCCGATTCACTACGTGTCCACCGTCGGCACGCTCGACCGTTATTCGGATGCGTTGCCGGAAACGCTCGCCGTGCCGTTCCACGAACACCTGACGAGCGGCTACGAACAGAGCAAATGGGTCGCCGAGCAATTGCTCGTACAGGCGCACGCGCGCGGCGTTCCCGTCACGGTATATCGTCCGGCGCGGATCGTCGGGCACGCGGTGAGCGGGCGGATGAACCTGGACGACCTGTTCTGCCGATTGATCAAGGGCATCATCGTGTTTGGAAAGGCGCCGCGCGACGTCGGGTTCGACAACATCCTTCCGGTCGACGTCGTCAGCCAGATCATCGTACGCGCGTCGCTCGACCCGACCGCCGCGGGGCAGGGCGTGCATGTGATCAACCCGCGCTGGAACTCGCTCGACGCACTGGTCGATTTCATCGAGGACGAAGGGTTCGCGATCGAACGCATGAGCTACGACGCGTGGCTCGCGGCGCTGGCGGAACATGTCCGGCAGGACCCGGCGCATCCGCTTTCGATGCTGATCCCGGTCCTCAGAAAACTGAACCCCGTTGCGGATCCGACGGTCGGGCGCATTCTTCCGATCGACGTCACCCAACTGAAGCGGCTCGCGGGTGACGTGCTCGCATCGAGCCTGCGTCCGGCAAACGACTGGTTGCGTACGTTCTTCGACTACTTTTACGAAGACGGTTTTCTCGAGCGCCCGCATGAAAGGCTGGCCACCGCATGACGGGCGGCTCGCCGGCGCGGCCGGGCGCAAGACGATGAGCCGAAGCCGGCGCCGTCGGGCCGCGACGAGCGATCCTCGTCGAATTGCGGGTGCCGGCAAGTATTGCATTCGATCCATCCCCGGATCGGGGCACCCCCTGCCCATTGCCCGCGCGCCATGCTTAAATAGCAGGGCTCCCCGACAGCCGGCCGCCGCGATGGCGGCGCCGGCCGGCACGGGCCGGCATGTCCGATCGACACCGTGACGACAGACGATACGAAAACGCCGCTCCGGCCCGCCCGGCGCGGTCCGACAACATTCCGAGGCATCACGTCATGACCCTCGTGTTCCGTCTGCTCGCGCTCGCCTGCGCGCTCTGGCTGGCCGCCTGCGCGGCCCCGCCCGCGTCTGCGCCATCCTCCAGTGCCGCTGCGCCGGCCGCCGCGCCGGACGCCGGCGAACGCCGCGGGCTCGGTACCGCGTGGGGCGAATCCGTGCGATCCGAAACCCGGCAGGTCGAATTCGAACGCGCGGATCCGGCGAATCCGACGGATCTCGCGTCGGTCTACTACAACGACGTGCTGCCCGGCCATCTTTCCGCGTCGCAGGTGCGCCGGCTGCCGACCCATGTCGCGCTCGCGAACGGCGACATCGCGCTGTCGTTTACCGACGAGAAGGGCGCGCCGCTGCGTCTCGCGCGCGGCAACGGCCGCTGGCACATGGCGGGCGTCGAGGGCTCGCGCTACATGATCGTGTTGCGCAACCAGGGGCGCCGCGCGTTCGAAGTCGTGTCGACGGTCGACGGGCTCGATGTGCGGTCGGGGCGGCCGGGCAGCTATACGAACGGCGGCTACGTGCTGTATCCGGGCCGTACGCTGACGATCGAAGGCTTTCGCAAGAGCCGCGACGAAGTCGCCGCGTTCCGCTTTGCGGCCGTGCCCGACAGCTATGTCGCGAACGCGAAGTACGGCGATGTCGCGAACGTCGGCGTGATCGGCGTCGCGCTGTTCGCGCAGAAGGAAAACGACGAGGACGCGCTGCGCCGCAATGCGAATCCGTTTCCCGGCAACGACAACGGCTATGCGCCGCCGCCCGTTCCGCGCGGCGAGTAACGGCATGTAGCCGGGCGCCCGCGGGCATCGCGCGGCGCGCGGGCGATCCCGTGAGTTTTCCTGCTGCCCGTTCCGTGCCGTTACCGTTTCGCTTCGCTCGAAACACGATCCGAAGCGCAATCGCCCCTACCGCACGATCGCGCGGCCACCGTTTCGTGAGCGGCCCGTTCCGCGGCGCGCGGTTTTGCCGTCGCCCCCCCGTGCTGCGGCACAATGTCGGTTCGCGCCGGTATCGCGTGCTTGCCCACCAGCCGGACCGACGCGGAACGGCATGTCGCGACCCGCTTTCAGGTACCATCCCGACCCGCTTGCAACGGGCGGCATGATCCGGTCCGGCCGCCGCGCCGCATGTGTCGCATGTGTTGCGGCGGGCCCCGCGGCCGGCGGGACGACGATGGACGGGGCGAGCCCGCGCGAGCGGCGTCGCCCCTTCGCCATGAAACAGAGGAACCTTCGTGAAGTTCATCCACGCGGCAGACATTCACCTTGACAGCCCGTTGCACGGCCTGAGCGCGTATCCCGACGCGCCGGCCGCGCAGTTGCGCAACGCGTCGCGCGAGGCGCTGCGGCAACTCGTGGATCGTGCGATCGAAGAGGAAGTCGCGTTCCTCGTGATCGCGGGCGACCTGTACGACGGCGACTGGAAGGATCACAACACGGGCATCTTCTTCGGCCAGCAGATGGGGCGCCTGCGCAGGGCCGGCATCCGCGCGTTCGTCCTCGGCGGCAACCACGACGCCGAAAGCGAGATGACGAAGAAGCTGACGCTGCCCGACAACGTCACCGTGTTCGGCCACCGCAAGCCGGAAACCTTCACGCTGCCGGAATGCGACGTCGCGCTGCACGGGCAGAGCTTCAAGGACAAGGCCGTCGTCGACAATCTCGCGATCGGCTATCCGGATCCGGTGCCCGGGTACTACAACATCGGCGTGCTGCACACGGCGCTCGAAGGGTATGCGGCGCATGCGAACTACGCGCCCTGCACGCTGGCCGAACTGCACGCGAAGGGTTACGACTACTGGGCGCTCGGCCACGTGCACGAATTCCAGCAATGGACGGGTCCGTCCACCGTCGTGTTTCCCGGCAACCTGCAGGGGCGCCATATCCGCGAGACGGGCCGGCGCGGCGCGGTGCTCGTGACGGTCGAGCAAGGCAGGACGCAGGTCGAGCGCCTGTATCTCGACGTGCTGCGCTGGGAAGCCGTGTCGGTCGATGCGTCCGATTGCCTGTCGGTGGCCGATCTGTCGAGAAAGATCGGCCAGTCGCTGGAGGCGCTGTTGACGGTCGACGGCCACGTGCCGCGCGCGGTGCGCGTCACCGTCACCGGGCGCACGCCCGCGCACGGCCTCTTTTTCGGCCGCGCGCCGCAGTTGCGTGCGGAGGTGCTGAGCCAGATCGGCATCATCGGCAACGAGCGGCTGTGGCTGGAGAAGGTCCGGCTCGCGACGTCCGCCGCCGATCGGCAGCCGGGCGAAAGCGAGCCGCTCGAAGCGCTGGAGGACCTGAAGCAGATCCTGGCCGACGCCGCGCACGATCCGGATTTCCTCGCGCTGCTCGAACGCGACCTGAAGCCGTTCGTCGGCAAGGTCCGCAGCGACGTGAAGGAGGACGTGCCGTTGCTGACGCTGGCGCGCGCGGGCGAACTGACGGCGCTGGTCGAGCAGGTCGGGCCCGCGTTGCTCGCGCGGCTGGCGAGGGGGGAGTAAGCGATGCGCATCCGCCAGCTCGATCTGATCAAGTACGGCAAGTTCACCGACGAGACGCTGCGTTTCCCGTCGGCCGGCGAGGATTTTCATGTGATCGTCGGGCCGAACGAGGCCGGCAAGTCGACGATCCGCACGGCCGTGTCCGAGTTGCTGTTCGGGATGAAGCTGCAGACGCCGCTCGATTTCCTGCACAGCACGCCCGAACTGCGGATCGGCGGCGTGCTGGAGAGCGGTGCGGGCGAATTCGTGTTCCACCGTGCGCGCGGGCGCAGTCCGTTGCGCACGCCTGCCGACGACAAGCTGCCCGACGACTATCTGGCGTCGATTCTCGACGGCGCGACGCGCGAATTCTTCGAGCAGATGTTCGGGCTCGATCACGGGCGGCTGGTCGATGGCGGGCGCAGCATTCTCGACGCATCGGACAAGCTCGGCCAGGTGCTGTTCGAATCGGCTGCCGGCGTTGGCAGCCTCGGGCCGGTGCGCGAGGAGCTCGACGCGCGCGCGCTCGAATTGTGGGCGCCGCGCCGCAGCGGCAGCGCGTTTGCGCTGGCCGAAACCGCATTCAACGAAGCCGTGGCTGAACTGAAGACGGTCCAGGTGCGCACGCGCGACTGGGTCGATCGCAAGGAAGCGCGCGAAGCGGTCGAGCAGCAGATCGAGCAGGCGCGGGCGGAACAGCGCCGGCTCGAAGCGCTGCGCTCGAAGCTCGAACGCGTGCGGCGGCTCGCGCCGTACCTGAAGGAGCTGACGGTCAAGGACGCGGCGCTGGCCGAACTGGGCGCGGTGATCGAGTTGCCGCCGACCGCGTATGCGGATCTGCTGAAGGCGCAGGGCGATTTCGCGGCCGAGCAGAAGGTGCTCGAGGAGCGGCGGGCCGACCTCCTCGCGAAGCGGCAGGCGCGCGATGCGATCGCCGCGGACGCCGACACGCTGGCGCTCGAAGCCGATATCGAGGCGCTCGATCGGCTGCGCTCGGCGTGCACGAATCACGCGCAGGATCTGCTGTTGCTCGGCGCGGACGTCGAGCGGCACCTGTCCGCCGCGTTGTCGGCGGCCGCGCAGCTCGGCTGGCCGGCGGACGAAGCGTCGCTGCGCGCCGCGTTGCCGACGGCGCTGTCGCTGAAGACCGTCGCGAACCTGCTGCGCGAACACGGCGCGCTGCACCAGGCGCTCGCCGGCGCGCGCGAATCGCTCGACGAGCGCACACGCGAGCTGGCGCAGGTGCGGGAACAACAAGCGCGCCTGTCGACCGTCGACGTGCCGGAAGCGTTGCGCGCGGCGCTGGCCGATGCGCATGGCTTTCGCAACAGCGGCGCGCGCGAGCAGGCGCTGGCGCATGAAATCGCGGCCGCCGAACGCACGCTGGCCGGCGCGCTCGACGCGCTCGGCCAGTGGCGCATGCCGGTCGATGCGCTGCGTGCGCTCGACGTGCCGTCGGCGGCGCGGCTCGGCGCGCTGCTCAAGGAAGACAGCGAACGTGCCAGCGCGGCTGCTGCCGCGCGCGACGCGCGGGATGGCGCGCTCGAAGAGCTCGAACGGCTCGAACTGCAGGAGAAGCATTTCGCGGAGAACCACAAGGTCGTCACGACCGCCGACGTGCTGGCGGCGCGTGCGCGTCGCGACGGCGCGTGGGGCGAGATTCGCAGCGGCGCCGTCGAGCTCGCCGCGGGCGCACCGGCGCTCGACGACGCGATGCGCTTGGCCGACGAGCTCGTCGATGCGCAACTCGGCGCGACCCAGGCCGCGGCGACGCTGCAGTCGCTGCGCCAGCAGGTCGAATCGGCGCGTGCCGGCGTTGCACGCAGGCAGGCCGCGCTGGACGAACGCGAGCGCGAGCTCGCCGCGCATCGTGACGCATGGGCCGCGCTCGCGACGGCGGCCGCGGTGCCCGGCATGCCGCTGGCGGCGATGGGCGACTGGCTCGCGAAGCGCGATGCGGTGTTCGCCGCACAGGCCGATCTCGATCGGCAGCGCCGTGAATTCGACACGATGCGCGCTGCCCGCGCCGGCGCGGAAGCCGCGCTGCGTGCGGCGCTGTCGAAGGTATCGCGAGGCGGCGAGTCGGACGGGCTGGTCGCGCTCGTCGCCGTCGCCGAGACGTTCGTCCAGTCGGCCGAGAAAGCGGCCGCGCAGAAGGACAGCCTGGACGATCGTGCGCGGGAGGCCGAACGCGGGTGCGCGACCGCGCGTTCGCGGGTCGATCACGCGCAAACGGCTTACGACGCGTGGCAAGCGCAATGGCGCGACGCACTGGCCGACGCGAAACTGTCCGCGAGCGCGACGACGCTGGCCGCGGCGGAAGGTGCGCTTGGGCTTGCGAACACGGTGACGGCCGAACTGGCCGATGCAGACGCGCCGCGCAACCGGATTGCCGCGATCCGCGCGGAGCTGAACGCGCTCGAGGCCGGCGCACGGCGGCTTGCCGAAGCGCTCGCGCCGGAATGGCTGGCGAGCGGCGACTGGCTGGACGTGGCGCGCCGGCTGACGATGCGCCTCGCGGCCGCCAGGGAAATCGCCCGTGCGATCGATCGTGCCGACGAGGCCGTGCGGCAGGCCGACGGCAAGGTCGCGGACGCGGCTGCCGCGGTGGCGGGCGCCGACGCGCGCATCCAGCCGCTGCTGCAACTGGCCGGCGTCGCGTCGATCGACGCGGCGCTGCCGCTGGCCGAGCGCTCGGATCGCCAGCGCCAGCTTCGGCAGGCGGTCGATGCCGCGCACGACGCGCTGGTGCGCGACGGCGACGGGCTTTCCCGGTCCGCCGTCGAGGCCGAGGTGGCGGAACAGGACATTGCCGACGTGCCGGCGCATCTCGAAGCGGTGAAGCAGTCGCTGGCCGATATCGGCAAGCGGCTGAACGAGTTGGCGCAGCAGCAGGTCGTGGCCGACCAGGCGTTCGGCGCGATCGACGGCCAGGCGAGCGCGGCCGTCGCCGAGTCGAAACGGCAGGAGGCGCTGGCGGCGATGGGCGACGCGGCCGAACAGTATCTGGAAGCGGCCACGGCGAGCCGCTTGCTGAAGTGGGCGACGGATCGCTACCGCGACCAGAAGCAGGGGCCGATGCTCCGGCGCGCGGGCGAGATTTTCGCCGGGCTCACGCTGGGTGAATTCGCGAAGCTGACCGTCGATACCGAGCGGACGCCGCCCGCGCTGTATGCACGGCGCACGCGGGGAACGTCGGTCGAGGTCGCGGGGCTGAGCGAAGGGACGCGCGATCAGCTGTTCCTCGCGCTGCGGATCGCGGCGCTGGAGTTGCAGCTCGGCAGCCGCACGGCGCTGCCGTTCGTCGCCGACGATCTGTTCATCAATTTCGACGATGCGCGTGCGAGGGCGGGGCTCGAGGCGCTGCGCGATCTGTCGACGCGCACCCAGGTGCTGTTTCTGACGCACCACGACCACCTGTTGCCGCTCGTGAGGGACGTATTCGGCGCGCGCGTCAACGTGGTCGAGTTGCAGCGCGCGCCGGCCGGCGCGTGATGCGGGGCGCGTCGGAATACCCGCGCACTGGAACGGGCGTCGCGTACAGGTAGTATGAGCGGTTCCGAAACGCACGCGGCCGGTTCAACGGTCGCGGGTCTGGCCACACGAGGGGTGAGAATATGAAGAAGCTGGTAGCCGCGATTGCGTTCGCGGCGGACAAGCATCGCAATCAGCGACGCAAGGATGAAGAGGCGTCGCCGTACATCAATCATCCGATCGCGCTCGCCGACGTGCTGGCCAACGAGGCCGGCATCGAGGACGAGCGTGTGATCGTCGCGGCCGTGTTGCACGACACGGTCGAGGATACGGAGACGACCGAGCAGGAGTTGCTGCGGCTGTTCGGCAAGGACGTGGCGGACATCGTGATGGAAGTCACCGACGACAAGTCGCTGCCGAAGGACGAGCGCAAGCGTCTGCAGGTCGAGCACGCCGCCACCATCAGCCGGCGCGCGAAGCTCGTGAAGCTGGCCGACAAGATCTGCAACCTGCGCGACATCGCCCGGCATCCGCCCGCGGACTGGCCGCTCGAACGCAAGCAGGCGTACTTCGACTGGGCGAAGTCGGTCGTCGATCCGATGCGCGGCGTTCATCCCGGTCTCGAGGCGATCTTCGATGCCGCGTACGCCGCACGGCCGGCGGACTGAGGCGCGCGCATGCGATCGGCCCGATCCGCCGCACGGCAACCGGCCGCGGTGGCGGGTGTCGACGTCGGCGGCGACAGGAAGCTGTGCGATCTCGTGATCCTGCGTGGCTCGACGATCGTCTGCCAGGAAGCGCGGGTCGCGCCCGAGTCGCTGCCTTCACTGTGCCTCGCCCATGATGTCATCGCCGTCGGGGTCGACGCGCCGAGCCTGTGGTGGACGGGGAGCGGCCGTCGCGCGGCCGAACAGGCGCTCGCGCGCGAACGGATCTCGTGCTTTCCGACGCCGTCGCGGGAGCAGGCCATCGCGAGCACGTCGGGCTTCTTCGACTGGATGTTCATGGGCGAGCGCGTCTACCGTGCACTCGCGCACGCCTATCCGTTACTGACCGACGCGCGCTACGCGGGCGGGCGCGCGAGTTTCGAAACCTATCCGTATGCGATCACCTGCGCGATGCTGGGCAAGGCCGTGGCGTCGGCGAAGCAGAAGCGCAACCAGCGTCGGCAATTGCTGGAGCGGCTGGGGATCGATGTGTCGACGCTGCGTTCCGTCGATGCGCGAGACGCTGCCCTGTGCGCGTTGACGGCGCAATACGTGATCGACGGCAACGCGCATGCGTATGGCGATGCGGCGGGCGGTTATATCCGCGTGCCGATGATGAGCGAGACGATCGTGCTGGATGCGCCGTAGCGGCGACGCGCGGTTCCGGGCCAGGCGGCGATCGCGGGGAAGCCGTTTCGTGCGGGAGGATGAGAACGGCTGTCGGCGGGCACGACGTGAAGCTCGTGCACCGCGTGATTCCGGCTGAGCCTGCTTAATCCTCGAGGATGGATTTCGGCACGCTGGACAGGTCGCAGGCTTGGGCGTGCTCGAAGTAGCTGTCCGCATCGTCGATCATCACGACCGCGACGTCGATCAGTTCGTCCAGCCGTTGCAGCAGCGATTCCCGCCACTCGATGTCTTCGTCGCGCTCGGGCGCCTTGTCCAGCTGCTCGATGATCGAGTCGGCCGTTTGCAGGAATGGAATCGCCTGCTGATAGTTTTCGATCGAGACCAGCGCCGCATTGCGCGCGCCGACGAGCTGCTCGCGATACGTGTCCGCGAGTTCGGATTCGCCGCTGATGCGTGGCAACATGTCCGAGATGCGTTGCAGAAGCGGCGGGACTTGTTGTTCCAGCTGGATCGCACGCTCGCGCAGGGCTGCATATTCGTCGCGAAGGTCGGTGTCGCCGGGTTGAGTCGTGCTGTCCATCATCGATATGAGTGCGTGGTTCGGTCGCGGCATGATACTCGACCGCGCCAGGTTCCTCGCCCGTTCCGCCTCTTTCTATATACGGAAGAAAGAGAGGTGTTCGTCATATCTTTGGAGGGCGGCGCGCGTTGTCCTTTCCGGCCCGTCGAGCCCAAGGCCTCCGTGCGCGACAGCGCACGGAGGCCTTTTCAAAGTTTCTTCACAAAGAGCTTGCACGGATGGGGGCGGGTGCTTAGAATCACGCCTCTTTCGCGCTAACGGAAACGCGGTGCGGGAGGAAGGGAAGCGGTGCTGTTGAGGTTCGGTGGTAACGAGCCGCAGCGGCGCAGGAAGGTGAGCCCCGCGGTCGCAACGAAGTCGTTCAGAAAGTTGTTGACGAGCTGCGAAACACGGTTCATAATCTCGCTTCTCTGCTGCTGAAAACGCAGCGCTGCCGAAGAGTCTCAGATTCCTCGCAGAAACGCTCTTTAAAAATTAACAGCCGATAAGTGTGGGCGCTTGATGAAAGCGAGCTGATCCTCGGATCAGATAGCGAAAGTATCAAGAGTCTCACACTAAAGTAAGTCAGGTTTATGAAGTGATTCATATTCCTGTCAGCTTTGAGTGAGCGACCGGTTCTACGGAACCGAAAACAGTAACAGGT